>NZ_LR607197.1:0-141910 GCF_902162175.1 Bartonella saheliensis | reverse complement strand
ATATTAATATTTAGTAAGTTTATTCTTTTAAAAAACACTCTCACTCTCCCTTCTTTTTTATATGACATTTTTTTAATGTCTTTAATAAAGCTCTGTACCACAATAGGCTCTACCGCATTTGCGTGCCCTAAATAAGCATAAAATACTCATCTGAAGACAAACATATCAGATTTTAAAATTGACTATTCCAATCTTTGTCATTTAATCTACCCTCAAAATGAAAAGCTTATGGGGAAGTTTTGCCTAAAAATACCATGGCTCATTTTCCCTACAATAAATGAATGAAATGAAAAGAGGGAACTTATGTCTGAAAAAATTTATCCAATATCAGATGATATAAAAAAAAATGCTCTCATCAATGAGGAAACCTATCAACAGTGGTATCAAGAAAGCATCAATGATCCAGAAAGCTTCTGGGCAAAACATGGTCAATGTATTGAATGGTTTAAACCTTTCACAAAAGTAAAAAATACTTCTTTTAATGATGATGTATCGATTCAATGGTACGAAGATGGAATAACAAATGTTGCCTATAATTGCATTGATCGCCACTTAAAAACTCATGGAGATAAAATCGCTCTGATTTGGGAAGGAGATAATCCCTATCATGATAAAAAAATAACCTATAATGAGCTTTATGAACATGTTTGTCGTTTTGCCAATCTCTTAAAGAGCCGTGGCATTAAGAAAGGCGATAAGGTAACCATTTATCTTCCCATGATTCCCGAAGCAGCCTATGCCATGCTCGCTTGTGCCCGCATTGGTGCTGTTCATTCGGTTATTTTTGCGGGCTTTTCTGCTGAAGCAATAGCAGGACGCCTTGTTGACTGTGAATCGACCTTCATTATTACCGCTGATCACGGATTGCGTGGTGGCAAACGAATTAACTTAAAAGACAATGTTGATCATGCCATTGAGATTGCATCTCGTCAAAATGTGTGTGTCGATCAAGTTATGGTTGTACGGCGAACTTGTGGACCAATCGCTTGGGTAGAAGGGCGTGATTTTTGGTACCATGAAGAAATCGCTCATGCCAAAACAGACTGTCCAGTAGAACCCATGAATGCTGAAGATCCGCTTTTTATTCTTTATACTTCGGGCTCAACCGGCAAACCCAAAGGTGTTTTGCATACCACAGCGGGCTATCTTGTTTTTGCAGCAATGACTCATCAATATGTTTTTGATTATCATCCCGGTGAAGTTTACTGGTGTACAGCCGATATTGGTTGGATTACAGGACATTCTTACTTGGTTTATGGACCTTTATGCAACGGCGCCACCACTTTAATGTTTGAAGGTACCCCAACCTTTCCTGATAAGGGAAGATTTTGGGAAATTGTCGACAAACACCAAGTGAATATATTCTACACCGCACCAACCGCTATCCGCGCCTTAATGGGAGCGGGAAATTCGTTTGTTGAACGCTCAAAAAGAACATCCTTACGTCTCTTAGGAACTGTAGGAGAACCAATTAACCCAGAGGCATGGGAATGGTTTTATCACAAAATTGGAAATGACCGTTGTCCAATTCTCGATACATGGTGGCAAACAGAAACAGGGGGGCATATGATCACACCTTTGCCTGGTGCAATACCCCTCAAAGCAGGCTCCGCCACACGTCCTTTTTTTGGTGTTCAACCCCAAATTGTTGATGCTGAAGGCAATGTTTTAGAAGGTGAAGCAGAAGGCAATCTTTGTATCATTGACTCATGGCCCGGACAAATGCGCACGCTCTATAAGGATCACGAGCGCTTTATTCAAACGTATTTTTCCACCTATAAAGGAAAATATTTTACAGGCGATGGTTGTAGACGCGATAGCGATGGCTATTATTGGATTACAGGACGGGTTGATGACATTCTCAATGTCTCAGGGCACAGGTTAGGAACTGCGGAAATTGAATCCGCCCTTGTTTTGCACCCTGCTGTATCAGAAGCCGCTATTGTTGGTTACCCACACCCCATTAAAGGACAAGGAATTTATAGTTTTGTCACTCTCATGGAGGGGCAAACATCCAGTGACCAATTGCGGAAAGAGCTTATTCAACATGTCAGAAAGGAAATAGGCTCCATTGCTATCTTGGATAAAGTTCAGTTTGCTCCGCAACTTCCCAAAACGCGATCAGGAAAAATTATGAGACGTATTTTACGCAAAATTGCTGAAAATAATTTCGATAATTTAGGAGATACTTCAACCCTTGCCGAACCACAAGTTGTTGAAGATCTGATTGCCAATCGACAAGATTAAGGAAAAGCGACAAAATACAACATACGGTGGTTTTTGTTTTTTGCACAAATATCTCGGCATTGTTATAAAAGCCACCGATGAAAAAAACTTCCAAATGGGAATATACTTCTTAAATGGAGATATGCATGTGAATTAAGAAAATGAGATAAAAAGAGCCACTGAGCTTTTCTAAATTGCCTTTTTAATGGCTTTATGCCCACTCAATGCAAAAAAGTCTCTGGGGAAGTAGGAAAGATAATTCTGATGTTTATACTAGAATCACTTTGAATTTCCTGCTAAAATTACAAATAAAGGAAGAAAGAGCAAGTATAAATAATAATATTTTTGAGCAAGAATATTTATCGATAACAAAAGCGCAGAAAAAACCACGAAATCTAAAATGAGCAAGCTTACAACAAAAGCTTAACGCAATAAAAAGAAAAAATTTTTAAAATAAATTTAGAATAAATGCTACAAGATAAAATCAGGAGTAAGAACGAAAAGTGATTCATTTTGAAAATGTTGGTCTGCGCTATGGAATGGGCCCAGAGGTCCTTCGCGATATTAGCTTTCATATTCCTGCTGGCTCATTTCAATTTCTCACGGGAGCCTCTGGGGCGGGTAAAACGTCATTGATGCGTCTGATGTTTTTAGCACTCAAACCAACGCGTGGTCATATTGATTTATTTGGAACAGATACAGCTTTACTCAAACGACAAGAGCTCCCAGCTCTGCGACAACGTATCGGTGTGGTTTTTCAAGATTTTCGTCTGCTTGACCACATGACCACTTATGAAAATGTCTCTTTGCCCTTACGCATTAAAGGGCAAGAAGAAGCAACCTATCGCAGTGAAGTAGAAGATCTTCTCTGTTGGGTAGGTCTTGGCGATCATATTCATGTTTTACCACCGGTTCTTTCCGGTGGGGAAAAACAAAGAGTTGCCATTGCACGCGCACTGATTGATCAGCCTGAAATTCTTCTTGCAGATGAACCAACAGGAAATGTCGATCCGCCCTTAGCCAAACGCCTGCTACGTTTATTTATCGAATTAAACCGTTTTGGAACGGCTGTCATCATTGCCACCCATGATATCGCCTTAATGGAACAAGTTGCAGCACGACGTATGCTTCTCCATAATGGACGGATGACAATTCATGAATAAATTTTTCTCCATTTTTACCAGCAATAAAAAAAACACAACGGCGATTATCCCCAGTAGCAACATTTCTGGGCAAGCGTTGGTTGCCGTGATTGCTATTATGACATTTCTCTCAAGCCTCACTTTAATTGGTGTTGATTTAATCCAGCGTTCTGCCAAAAATTGGAGCAATCAAATTAGCTATGAAGCCACAATACAAATACGCCCCGTTGACAATGTTGATATCAACAAAGCACTTCATGATGCCGTAACATTGGTTAAAACCTTTTCTGGTGTACAAGATGCAAAAATTGTTGACCAAAACGCCACCGAAAAGTTACTCGAACCATGGCTTGGAACAGGTTTTAATTTGAACGAATTGCCCCTTCCCCGCCTTATCATTGTCACCTTAAAAGAAGATGAAACAATCAATTTTGCCGCCATCAATCATGCCATTAAAACTCAAATTCCAGGTGGTCAATTTGATGATCACCGTGTTTGGGTCCATCGTTTTGCAACTATGGCATACACCACTGTTTTCATTGGTTTTTTAATTTTAGCATTGGTTTTAGGCTCTCTTATCCTCACCATCATTTTTGCCACCCGCAATGCATTGGCAGAAAACGCCCATATTATCAATGTGTTATATTTTCTTGGTACTGAAACCCTTTTCATTGCACGTCAATTTGACTGGCATTTTTTTAAAACTGCGCTGCGCGGTGCTTTATATGGTGGTCTCACAAGTATATTTTTGTTCTCAACCCTTTGTCTGTGGACAAATTATAACTTAGGAAGAGCAGAAGCCAGCCAAGTAACCGCTTTATTTGGACATATTTCCATAAATTCCATTCCTTATGGAAAAATTATTCTTCTTATTATTTTTGTTTCTTTTCTCACCACCCTTACAAACCGGATGACTATTTTAGCGCAGCTGAAAAAAATCGATCAATGTGAAAACGGTTTATTTTAATTTTATGACTCACAACAGCTCCAACTCATTGATACAACACGATTTAGAACGTCCTGTTTCAAAACGTCCCCACTATAGCTGGTCTCCCCGCTGCTTATTTCGCTATTTTCCACCCACAACCCTTACTCTTGCGGTCATGGTTTTTATTTTTTGGGGTGGTTTTATTATTTTTTCTGAAAAAACCGAACGGCTTTCTCCCCCAACGCCCCTTCCCAAAGCCGATGCCATCATCGTGCTTACAGGCGGAGAACACCGAATAGAGACAGGACTTCATCTCTTACAAAAAGGGCTTGGTTCACGACTCCTCATCAGTGGTGTAAACACCTCAACCAATCTAAAGGGGTTTATGCATAATATGCATATTAGCCCACGGCTTATCTCCTGTTGTATTGATATTGGGCATCAAGCAATTAACACCAGAGGAAACGCCGAAGAAAGTGCCGCTTGGATTAAAAAGCACCACTATAAGACCCTTTATATCGTCACCCATGATTACCACATATGGCGCTCCATGCGTGAACTTAAATATCTCATGCCTGATATCCATTTCATTGCCTATCCTGTAAAGAGCAAAGCTGAAAATCCAATACAACAGATCAAGCAAGCCCGCATTCTTATAGTCCAATATATTAAAACGCTCCAAGTTTATATCAGAACCACTTTCTGATTTCCCCCCTGATCCTTTACCCCGATACCCTTAAACCTTACCACCTTCTGACCACTTCCTAGTGTCTTCTCCATACCCTTCTCACAGGATTCCTCCATAAAGGTTTGACAAACAAATCCTCATGCCAAGCAAACGCCCCAATACACTTATGTATTATTACAAGACGTTGATTTATAATGATCATCTACCATAATTTATTTTAAATAAGCGTCTTAAATACCGTAAGATTCCCTCTTTTCAAATCTATTCTCTATTGAATCAATCAAAACTGTTTTGTTTGCACATCACAAGAAAAGAGAACCTGCGTGGCATAAAACTGTCCCAAAACAAAAGGCTTATCACAAAATTGGGGGCAGTGGATAATGATGCCGGCTTGGATCACGCTCCCTTAAAGAAGAGTGTTTTATCACCGCCCCCAAAGACCCTCATTTTACCGCACAATGGACAACTGAACCTTTTCAGTTTCTCGCACTTCCAATTTTGGAAGATTGCGCACAATTTTCATGGTTTCTAAGCTTACCGTAATAACCCGTTGAAACAATTCCAAAGGATAGGCTGGATTACCCACCGTCTCAACAGCATAGCGATTAGCATCATTCACAATCCCACTTGCTTTATCCGTTTTGATAATCTGCCGCTCCATCACCCATTCAAGAGCAGGCTTACCACTCACCACATAATCATAAGCTTCAAGAGGAATATTTTGCATGGTAATATTGCTATTATAAACCACGGTGCTTTTATCAATAGCCCCGCGCTTACCGGCAAATTTCATCGCTTGAACACGATAGAAACTTTCCGCATCAGCAATCACCCAAGTTTTTGGATCCCCTTGTTTATAGGTCACCGGATAGGGCTCAACCTCTTCGTAATTCATATGTAAATCGCCAAGCTTTCGCCCTGCTGTTACAAAAGCCCAAAAGTCTTCTGCTTTTTTAACCGTTGGAATCCGCGGCAATTCTTTAGACAGATTATGCGCATAACGCTTGCGATAATCCTCAGAGTGCAAAATCCCATAGACATAATAAAACAAATCATCCTTTGTAATCACTTCATCAGGATAAGCTGCCTTAAAATGCGCCAATCCCTCATCGGTGAGTGCATCACGCCGCTGCAAACCAGCTTTTTTTCTGCCTTCTGCAAGATTTGTGAATAAATGAACCTGATCTTCCTTTTTACCTTCGTAGAACTCAGCATCTTCGTAAAGATACCGTGGAAAACATTGGCTAGCAGTCATTACATTAAGATCGGGTATATCTTTAGTCATTAGGATAGAAAAATCACTTACTCCAACTCCTGTAACTTGAATAACTCTATTTTCAACCGCTTTTTCTAATGGAAAGATACGCGACATTTGGTAAATCATTTCATTAAAAGTACGATTATAATAGAACCACTGTCGTATAAAAGGACGATATGAGCTCTGAATAAGGCATGTCTCTTTAAACTCAAAAACCTTTTCCCTAGCTAACCTTTGTTTAAGTGCACGACTCCAACTGATTTTTTTGGCATCCGTGTTAACAAAATCGTCTACAGCACCTACACGTGTTTTACGATCAGAATGTGCATAAATATTATTAAAACGTTCGACTTCACTATTATAAAAAGCGATCATATTGCTCATATTATTGGCCAGAGCTTCACGACTTGAATTGTATGCCCAGGCATCACGACCAGTTTGTATACCACGAGAAAAAGTTTTGAATAGCTTTTTATCACAGCCCTTCTTATCACCCAAAGCTAAAAATTTTTCAAAATCACTGTTGCGCTGATCCAACCAATCACCATGCGCATCTGGCGTAATCATCTGCCAACCACGTTCACGCTTTATACCGTCAACACTGCACAACCGTTGAAGTTCAGAGAGCTTCTCTTTTGTCATGAGATTATTGCCAATATCATGATAGTAAATTTTACAAGGTTTTGTAACATTGGGATTTTTAACAAACAGCGTCACCGCAATTCCTGTCATGCTTCCACTACCGAAAACATTTTGCCCTTCTTGAGCGCGCCCTTTACTCATCATATTTTTACGAATATCACCCCGTAAATTGAGAACATAAATGTTTGAGAATTCTTTACTCAATTCTTTTCGTAAGCCATTCGTAGAATATCCATTGATAAAACCTGAATTTGTGACAAAACCAATAATGCCACAGTCTTTTATGCGATCACTTGCCCAGCGAATAGCACGAATATAACTATCATACAGTCCATTAACATTGCTCGCTTTGGATTGAGGGGCATAAGTTTCACGAATGCGGCGATCCAATTTAGGATAACCAATATTTTTTGCATTATCATTTTCGCTTTTTTGTCCAGAAGAATAAGGGGGATTTCCCACGATAACACGAATATCCAGTTCTTTCTGGCGTGCCCGTCGAGTGCTATTGGCCTCCAGCAAATCACTAATCAGATCTTTGTCTTGCTCATAAAGCTGAAATGTATCGGTCAGACAAATTCCTTCAAAGGGAACATAATCACCCCCCATCAGACCATGATAGCTTGTTTCAATGTTAATGGCTGCGATATAATAGGCTAAAAGCATGATTTCATTGGCATGAATTTCATGACAAAATTTGTGCTTCATTTCTTCTGGTTTTATCAAGCCTGATTGCAAAAGCCGTGTGATAAAAGTCCCCGTTCCCGTAAACGGATCTATGATGTGCACCCCTGATGAGCCAAGCGTTTGGCCAAATTCTTGTTTTAACACATCATTGACAGAATGAATGATAAAATCCACCACTTCCACAGGCGTATAAACAATGCCTAGTTTTTCTACTGTGCGTGGAAAAGCATAACGAAAAAATTTATCGTAAAGCTCTACAATTAACCTCTGCTTTGCTTGTGGATTGGTAATACCGCTGGCGCGTAATTTTACACTGGCGTAAAATTTCTCAAGATCTTTGGATTCCTTATCAAGATTTGCCTCATCAAGCACATCAAGAATCTGTTGCATAGCACGCGAAACTGGGTTCTCACGCGTAAACTGATAGCCTTCAAACAACACCTGAAAGACAGGACGCGTAATGATATGTTGTGCCAACATCTCAATCGCATCAGCCTCTGTAATCGTATTGTTTAAGTCATCGCGCAGTTCTGCTAAAAACCGATCAAAAGCTTGACGCGCCCTCGTCTCTGGCTCTGCCAGAATCCCTGTTAAGCGCGTGATATGATTCTTGGCAATCTCCGCAATATTGCTCGCCCAATCTTCCCAATAATCACGCGTTCCACATTTTTTAACGATCTTAGCCATGATGGCACGCGAAAGCTCATCCACAGAGAAGGAAAGTTGCCCTTTGTTCTCATCTATAAAAAGCAAATCACGCTCAGGACTTCCAATGCCCGATCGTGCCGGTTGTGAACGGACCGGAAGATTCTCGACAACAGCCGTCACAGCCTGTAACTCAGTACTCTGTGTCACCCCAATAATCTCAATCACATTGCTGATATCTTGCCCCAAGGATGCCTTATTAATCGTCGCATCAAAACGATCATCATGGGCGCGCAAAGCATTTAAAATTTGCCAAACAACCCGATATTTATCATTGTTGTTTAAAGCCTGTTCTGCTGGCGTATCAAAAGGAACACCAATGGGCAAAATGACATACCCCATCTTTTTGCCTTCACTGCGACGCATCACCCGCCCAACCGCTTGCACAACATCAATCTGACTCTTGCGTGGATTTAAAAACATAATGGCATCAAGAGCTGGAACATCCACCCCCTCAGACAAACAACGAGCATTGGTCAAAATACGACAAACCTTATCACCGCTATCCTCTTTCAACCAATCAAGCAGTGCACCACGATCCTTGGCATTAAAAGTACCATCAACATGCTCAATTTCACACTGCAGAAAATTCTCGTTTTCCGCATTCCCTTGCGTATACTCAAGATACTCTTCTACAACCGCAGAAAATTCACCACGGACCAGTTCAGAACTGCGAATATCTTTACAAAATGCCAAAGCACGCTGCATAGGATACGGATCAGCCCCAACATCAGCCTTCATATCCTGTTTTGTCAGCGCCTTATAACAGCCAATAATCTTCGTAGCATCATCAAGAATAAGTGCAGATTCGCTATCACTAAGGCGCTTTTGAACAGCAGAACCGATGAGTTTTTCGTCCATTGCTAAAACAATAACCTTATAGTCCGTTAAAAGGTTATGCTGTACAGCCCATGAAAACCCTCGATAAAAAAGTGTTTTACCAAAAAGCTTTTCATCATCCATCGAAGCGAGAACGGCATTGGCCTCATGTGCGCGACTTTTTGCATTATCCCCAAAAATGCGGGGTGTCGCTGTCATATAAAGGCGTTTTTGAGCACGAATAACATCATTGGAATGCACCTTCACAAAATTGGATTCATCCTCCCCCTCCAGCATTGCCCCTGTTGTACGATGCGCCTCATCACAAATGATCAGATCAAAAGTGGGAAAACCATAGTTTTTCTGAGCATCCGCAATTACCTGAATGGATTGATAGGTTGCAAACACCACACTCATCTCATCTGCAACACTCGTACCCGCCTGTTCTGCCAGTTTTGCTGCATCGGTTGTCGCTGGAAAAGCCAGGTCACACACATCAATTTCTGCAACATCAACACTATTTTTACGACGCTTTCCCACTTGTGTATCAGAACAAACCGCAAAGGAACGTAAGCCGATTTCAGCATCCCTGGTCCATTCACGCACCGTCTGTGACATCAGTGCCAAGGAAGGGACAAGAAACAAAACAAACTTGCCTTGACCAGCTAAATCCTCAGCAATCTTAAGACTGGTAAATGTCTTACCGGTTCCACAAGCCATAATGAGCTTACCCCGATCAGCCTGAGCAAGCCCCGCACGCACAAAACGCAATGCCTCCCCCTGATGGGGACGGAGTTTCTTTTTACCCTCCAACGCAATTGTGCCTTTGGCTGCAAAAGTCTCCCAACGAATTGGACTTTTTTTCAAATCAGAAAGATTGATCCGTGTAACAGGAATTTTTTGCCCCTGTATCATTGTTTCAGCATTGTCAGTCCAAGCATTGAGTGTACTATCTACGATCACACGCCGCTTAAATGGTTCTTTCCCTGATGCTGAAATAAAACTATCAATATCTGCTTTTTTAATCCGATAGGATTCATCATAAAATTTACATTGAATTGCTGCAAAACCATCTTCATGACGAAGCTTTGCCACCAAATCAATCCCAGTATCACGACCATCCCAACCATTTTCGTGTGCCCAATCTTTAAAAGTTTGAACCTTTTCATAACACTGAGACTGGAGAGGGTCATGGATCAGATAAGCAAGAACAAAGCGCTCAAAATACGTGCCCTTATCTCGTTCGGTACGGGCTTCATCACGATAGGTTCGTAAAAGCGATTGTAGCGTCGTCATGCTTTTTCCCCAATGAAAAATACCTTCAATTATCGAATCTAGACCAATTCACCAACGCCTCTTGTTCTACCTAAAAGGTTTAAAATATCTTAATTTTAATATGTTCTTTCTATCCTTGACGACATGATATGAGCAAATCTCTTTGCCCCCCCAAATTATATGATGCCCCAAGCTATATGATGCATTGACTGATGTCTCCTCCCTTATGAAAATAAAAGGAAAGTGTAATGATTTTAAAAATATTTTTTTGTTTTTTGTAAAAAGACACAATAAAGTGCGCGATAATTTTAGGATTAAGCTTAAAAAATGAGAGGCTTGCCACCTCTCAAACTTTTTTTATCCCCCTCACCAAAATCATGAAATCAAACCGGCATTTTACGCAGTTGCGTCTTACAATCACACACCCCCTTACAAAAACACCGATAGCATCCTTATCGCAAACAACAAAAATAGCTTGTTTTATCTCAGCCCCCAAAATGAGATGAAACAGAAAAAAATCAATCTCTTAAACAAATAAGTCTAAAAAAAGCTAAATTATGCGCATGAAAAAACGGCAAATACTTCGAAGAGTTTCAAATCTCCACTCTTCTTATACCAACGGCTGTAACAATATTGAAGAGCAGTGTATGATAGTTTCTGTTTACTCCTGATCAAACCTAAAAAGGGGCGTATACTATAAATTTTATAGTCTTCATGATGCCTTTAGCCAAACGATATTTAGTGTAAAGGAAGGCATATTCCCTTTAACGAATGAAGCGTTTTTTAGGAAAAAATAGCAGATCACTAACGTTTCCTATCCATGCTTTACTTTACAGACACTTCATCCGATATAACAATCAACATATATTAAATTAATAAGGGCTTAATCACGCGAGAGTGCAACAACAGGGTCAAGCCGTGAAGCTTGCCGCGCTGGCGAAAAGCCAAAACATATCCCGATGAGAGTGGAAAAAGTAAGGGATATAATGATTGAATCAATCGTATAAACGAGGTGGATTGGTGCCTTAAAGAGTACAAACAAACCACCGATAGAAAGTCCTAAGAGAACACCCAATCCACCACCAATGACACAAACCAAAATTGCTTCAATCAGAAATTGCTGCAAGATATCACTTTGGCGTGCTCCAACAGCCATACGCACCCCAATTTCATTGATCCTCTCCGAAACCGTGACCAGCATAATATTCATCACCCCAATACCACCCACAATCAGTGAAATAGCAGCAATAGAAGACACCAAAAGCGTTAAAATCTGTGTACTTTCTGTGATACGATCACGAAAGGCCTGAGAATTTCTAATGAAAAAATCTTCCCCACCATGACGCATAATAAGGAAACGCTTCACCATATTCTCGGCTAAATTTGAATCAACATGATCGGCGATCTTCACAGTAATGGCCCGAACTTGAGTTGTACCAAGAAAACGCGTTTGTAAGGTTGTATAAGGCAAATAAACCTGCAATGTATTTGAAGTATCTCCTCCCATATGTTGTGGATCTACCACACCAATAATGCGCGCAGGAACACTGCCCAAATGAACAATTTTCCCTATGGGGCTCCCATGACTATGAGGGAAAAGCACCGAAAGTGCTTCCTTTTCGATAATAAGATCAACCGCCCGCTCATGCACACTTTTTTGATCAAACAGCTGCCCTTGAACAGCTTTAAGTCCCTGTGTTTGAAAATATTGTTCTCCTACCCCAGCAATGATAGCATTGACTTCAACCCCACCAAAACGAACCACAGAACTTGCTGAAATCTGAGGTGTTACACCAGCAATATAAGGTAATTTAGAAAGAGCTTCTGCATCCGCCTCCACCAAACTGGTTATTTTCTCTGCTTGTGGATCAGAGAGGCTTTTTCCAGGTAAAATGGTTAATGTGTTAGAGCCCAAGCTTTTAAAGTTATCCAGTATTTTTTCCCGCGTACCATTTCCCAAAGCAACCATGGCAATAATCGCCCCAATACCGATAATCACCCCAAGCATTGTTAAAAAAGTTCGCATACGATGTGCATTCATCGCCAACAATGCCATGACAAATGCTTCACGAAAACGTTCAACAAAAGAACGAAAAAAACCCAGTGTTTTTTGATCTTTTAGATTTTCTTGCTCCTGAAGAGACTGAGTTTTTGTTTTTACACCTTTTGAGAGCTTATCAGCAATAATTTCTCCATCACTGATTTCAATAATACGATCTGCTCTTTTAGCCACTTGCATATCATGCGTTACAATAATAATGGTGCGCCCTTCTTGGTGAAGCTCATCCAAAATACGCAAAACTTCTTGCCCACTCTGTTTGTCGAGTGCACCGGTTGGCTCATCGGCAAGAATAACTTCCGCATTATTCATCAATGCACGCGCAATAGATACCCGTTGTTGCTGCCCCCCTGAAAGTTGATTGGGACGATGATTAATTCTCTCTCCCATACCTAAGCGTGTTAAAAGCTCTTCAGCACGTTTTTTTCTCATATCCGGTGCACAACCTGCATAAATAGCAGGAATTTCAACATTGCCTAGGGCGGTTAATTCATTCAATAAATGATAGCGCTGAAAAATAAATCCAAAATGATTACGTCGTAAAGCTGATAATTCATCAGCAGAAAGAGAAGCAGTTTCTTTTCCTGAGATCCAATAACGACCAGAACTTGGTCGATCAAGACAGCCCAAAATATTCATCAAGGTGGACTTCCCAGAGCCAGAAGCCCCCACAATTGCCACCATTTCCCCACGCTTAATGGTTAAATTGATATCCCTTAAGACAGTAACAAATGTTTCACCCGCAGGAAATGTGCGCACAATATTTTCTAAAACGAAAACAGCCTCTGCTTTTTCTGCTTTCATGACTTAATTCTCATCTTCACTGTGTTCATCAGGGATTTCTGGCATCACACCATCGCGCGAACCAGTAATAACCACATCCCCCTCATCAAGCCCTGAAGCAATCTCTGCCATCACTTTGTTATTAAGCCCTACAGTCACTTGTTTTGCCACTACTTTATTTTCCCCCACCAACACTGAAACCCATGCTTTTCCTTCTTTTGTTTCATCACGCAAAGCATCACTTGGAACCAGCAAAACATTCTGAGCACGTCCTAAAATAATATGCACTTGAGCAGTCATATAAGTTCGCAAAAAGTTGTCTTTATTATCAACATGCACAATCCCATTATAATAAATTGCTGACGATGGGAAAGAGCTCCCTCCTAAACCAGGGTTAATACTCACATCAGCACGAATGGATTCAGGTGCTGGTTCAACCCTTTCTAACGTTCCCTCATAACGACGATCTGCATTACCCAATACCGTAAAATAAAGAGGTTGCCCAGCGCGAACTTTAAGAATATCGGCTTCCGAAATTTGTGCTTTAATTGTCATCTTTGACAAGTCACCTAAAATAACAATTGTGGGCGCCGACTGAACAGCATTAACATTCTGACCTTCTTCAACAACTGTTGCCAAAACCGTTCCCGCTGAAGGAGCCGTTATTCGTGTATAACCAAGATTAACTTCTGCACTCTCCACATCAATTTGAGCTTGTACAATCTGTTGACGCAGTTGAACAATTTGCGCTTCGCGTATTTTCACCTGTGTCACGGCATCATCAAAATTAGCTTTTGAAATTGCACGCGATTCGATCATTTTTTTCTGCCGTGCTAAATTTTTCTGCGCAAGGGCAAGATAAGCTTCTTGTTCCATTAAATTTGCATGATAATGCGCTAAGGCTGCTTTTTTTCTTTTAAGATCATTTTCTTGGTCTGTAGGATCAATTTCTGCCAAGAGATCTCCCTCTTTCACAACACTTCCTGGAAAAACGCGCATGGATACCACCCGCCCTGTAGCACGCGCCCCAACCGCCACTAATCGATAAGGGCGCACAATCCCAGAAGCCAAAACACTTTCTTCAATATCCCCACGCTTCACCACAGCTGTCATATAGGTTGGCGTGGATGTTCCAAAAAAAACGGAACGGAGCCAGAAAAAAATGATAATAATAAAGAGAGAAATAAGAAAGAATGAAAGCTTTTTGCGTTTTGTAATGAAATTTTTGATGAAACTTTTTTTCATTGCCCTACCTTTGCAAGTGAATGGGAAACACCATCAACGACTTCCGGACGTGACACATCAACGACACCATCCCATCCACCACCTAATGCTTTCATCAGAGCAATATATTGGGTAGCTAAAGCAATGCGGCTATCTTTAAGTGCCATTTGCGCAGAATAATAGGAACGATCAGCATTTAATAATTCAAGAAAACTGGTATTGCCATTTTCAAAAAGACTTTGTGAAAGTTGTAAAGAATGCAGAAAAGCTTTATTTGCAACAACAAGCTTTTGTAAACGCTGATGTTCCTTTGTTAATCTCACGAGCGCATTTTCAACATCTTCTAAAGCCCTTAATACAGCAGAGCGATAAGTAATAAAAGCCTGATCGCGCTG
This sequence comes from Bartonella saheliensis, assembly GCF_902162175.1. Lineage (NCBI taxonomy): Bacteria > Pseudomonadati > Pseudomonadota > Alphaproteobacteria > Hyphomicrobiales > Bartonellaceae > Bartonella > Bartonella saheliensis. The sequence goes on along the minus strand of NZ_LR607197.1, from coordinate 127,079 downwards.
CGCCCGCGCCATCGCAACAGAGGCAACAATCTGTCCCCCATTAAAGAAGGGGAAACGAAGACCAGGTCCAAAAGACCAACCAATTGTTGAACTTTTCCATAATTGGTCTATGGCTGTTGCTGCTGTTGAAATATTCCCCGTTAATGTAAGTGAGGGATAACGCTCTGCCTCACGTTGACCAATGCGGGCTGTTGCTTGTGCATATTGGCGCTCTGCCCGTCGTAAATCAGGACGTGACAACAAAATTTCTGCCGGAATTCCTGCTGGTATTGGCCATTGTGGTTGTGGAATTTTTACGTGTTTGGCATTTTTTTGCAAAAAGTCCTTCAAAGCCGTAGGCACACGACCGGTTAAGACAGAAAGGCGATGCATACTCATTTCTAGACTTGCTTCCATCTGAGCGATATCAGCTTCTGTATTGGCCATTTGGGCTTTTGCGTTTGAAACGTCGAGCTCAGAAATATCACCCACTGTTAATTTTGCCTGCATCAATTCATATGTTTTGCGCTGCGTTGCAGCAATTTGCCGCACAATCAATAACTTTTGTTGCCAACCACGCATTTGAACATAATTTGTTGCTACATCTCCTAACAATACGACCATCGTCGCACGCATATCTTCTACCGAAGCTTCAAGACCATAACGCGCCGCTTCAACGCCTCGCTTATGCCCTCCAAAAAAATCAAGCTCCCAACTTGCATCAAATCCACTACGATACTGGTTCAATGGATCAGTTTGTTCAGAGCCGCTACGCGTTCCTGAAATCGTATTTGACACACTTGGCAACAAAGATCCCACCACTTGCCCTAAACTCGCACGTGCTTCACGAACCCGCGCTTTGGCAACCGCAACATCATTATTTCCGGCAATTGCCTCATCCATTAACACATTTAAAACCGGATCATTTAACTGTCGCCACCACCCTGCAAGGGAAATTGAACGCTGAGATATCTGCGCAGACTGCTGTCCCCACTTAGAGGGAACAGAGAAAAATGTCTTATGATAATTCGGACCAACCATACATCCTGACAAAAGAAAACAAAGTAAGATACTAGAAAGCAATCCACGAGAAGCGCCCCTTTTGAGATTTTTGATATGCATCTAGTCTCCCGCATTCTTTCAGAATCGTTATGTAATATTAATACTTTATTTACCTTGTTATTTCAAAATTAACGTGAAAAATCAAATACTGTTTGCACAGGAATGTGATCTGAAGGACGCTCCCATCCGCGCGCATCACGAAAAGTCGAAAGATCCGCTACAAAAGGTGCTAAGTCTGGAGACGACCAAATATGATCAAGCCGGCGCCCATAATCGGTCAACGCCCAATTGCGCGCACGATAACTCCACCATGTATAAAGTTTAGTGGGAACAGGGATATGCAACCGCATGAGATCAACCCATCCGCCCTGACAACATAAATTTTGTAAACGCTCGGTTTCAATGGGTGTATGGCTTACAACCTTCAACAGTTGTTGATGTGACCAAACATCCTCTGCTAAAGGAGCAATATTCAAATCGCCCAGCAAAAGAGAAGACAGCCCCTCTTCTTGATCAGCACGAATAAAAGACATTTCTTCTAAAAAATCAAGCTTATGACGAAATTTTTCATTCACCTCAGCATCAGGAATATCACCCCCAGCGGGAACATAAAAATTATGAATCCGCATCAATTTACCATGGATTTCCACAATCACTGAAATATAGCGACAATCTTGATTTTGACAAAAGAAACGCTTGTTCACCTTTTTAAAAGGCAAACGAGAAACTATTGCCACCCCGTTATAAGATTTTTGTCCACTCAGTGCGATATACTTATACCCTGCTGCTTCAAAAGCCTCCACCGGAAATAAAGCATCAGGACATTTTGTTTCCTGTAGACACAAAACATCGGCCGGAAAGAATTTCAAATATTGAAAAACCTGTGCAAGGCGCAAACGAATAGAGTTAATATTCCAAGTTGCAATACGAAAGAACATCTGTTTCAATCCCAATGACGTAACACTATTGCTTCATTTCTTTGAAGGAAGTGTAAACATTCCCTGAGCGAAACGAACGCCTGTTCGCACATTCATAATCTGCACTGTCGTTTCCAAGTTTTGTTGGTCAACAATTGTCCACTGCCGTAAAGCAAAGCTTTTGGAATCAAACACCATTCTTATTTGCCCAGCCCCAATCGTTTTATCACGCAGAACAATCGTCACAGCCCCTGGATCTTCACGAAATGCCAACAAACGCCCAGATGATACGTCAATTTTATCATCCAACAAAAACTTCATTGGCGTTTGTGAAAGTTTTGAAAAGTTCCAAGTATTTAAAGCCCGATTGTTAATACCCACAAATTGACCATCCGCAATGATTTGTAGAGGTATTTTCTTATAAATAAAGCGAATTTTCCCCGGCCGCTCAAGATAAAATGTTCCTTGAGACATTTTCCCCTTTGGACTAAATTGGACAAAGTCACCTGTCATTGTTTTGATTGCCGCAAAGTGATTAGCAATATTCTGTGCTTTTGCCACCTTATTAGATGCTTGCGAAAGAGCAGGAAAAGTTAAACACCAAAAGACAAGAATTCCCATAAAACAAAAGACTTTTCTTTTTTTCGGTAAAAAAGACGTTTTCATAAAAAATGCTCCCAAACAATATCAAATCGATTTTATCATTTATAATTAAGTCATCACAATGATGAATAAATACCCTGCTTTATAAGATAAAGATATTGTTTGAAAACACTATCAAAAAATTTTTAAAAGTATTCTTCTTCGATAGGTACCAAAATTTTCTGCTTAACCCTATGATTTTCTGGACAAACGATACCTCCTTCTTTCATCTTTTCAAGCAATGTTACTGCTCAATTATAACCAATACCCAAACAGGGTTGAATATAAGAAATTGAAACTTTAACATTACGAAGCACAACAATAACAATTCGACAATAGAAATCATTCATTGAAGAAAACGCCAACGAAAAATCCTTCTTTATTTCTTACAATCTCTTGGCGATCTCTTTTCCAAACCAATACCATCAAACACGTGTGCCAACCCTAGAATGCCGCGACAAGCCCTTGAACTATTGAAACGGTTCAAAACAAACATTTTTAGTTCTTTTTCAATCATTTTTATCCACACAGAACTCCCCACCCGTAACCTGTAAGCGAATAGTTTTAGTTAATTCGATACAAACAGGTTTGAAATGAAAGAATCTTACGATATTGAGGTCTCTTATTCAAAATGAGTAATGCGATATGATTATAAATCAATGCATTATATAAATAATAAGCCTGCTCTTGAGTTTTTAGAAATCACCCCAATTTCTTAACTTTTCTGCTAATTGGCTAAACGTATAATCTCTTCTTTTCCATCCCTAATCCATAAAGCTACATGAATTATAGTCAATACGCAGATGGAGTTAAGTTTTAAACATATTACTCGCGGACCTAAAAACTTTTTTCAATGACTCAATGGAAAAAATGCTTCTTTGACTTACCATACACCCATAAAGAATAAAGAATTCTCAACCAATCCGCTGTGTAAACAATTTGGAGCTTGAATCACAAACAGCTCAAAACCTGCCTATAAACCCGCTTTACGAAGTCGAAATCTACTTTTGTGGTTCTAGAAAGCTCCTCTTGGCTTCTCTCTCTATACAATTCACTTAAACAAAAGCTCAACAGACGAGCCCTTTTCTAAAAGCAAATAGGCAAGTCACATGATACAACTAGTTTCGCCGTGAAGTTGAACGGCGAGAACAGAAAAAATACTTAAATATCAAGCCGTTCATGCCTTTATACCACCGCACCTCGAATGATACTATTTTACATCAATATATTGTTATAATGATATAATCATCATTTTTTAACTGAAATCATAACGCTGAAGATTGCAAGATACTCCCTATATATTACATCAATTCAAATTATTTACTTGCACGTTACAAAAAGCTAACATGCAAGTAAAGTGATATAAAATAAGGAATATCTCTTATGAAAAGTCTCAAATGCTATAGGCCTATCACAAATTGAGAACTTGTGTACGATGACGCGAGCTTTCTACGGTAGAATAAGGCAATGATGATAAAGATTTTTCAAAAGCGTTCTTCTTCAGCAGGAACTAAAATTTCTCGTTTCCCTGCATGATTTGCTGGACTAATGATACCTTCTTCTTCCATCCTCTCAATCAATGTTGCAGCACGGTTATAACCAATCCCTAAACGGCGTTGAATATAAGAGGTTGAAGCCTTACGATCACGAAGAACAATAGCAACAGCTTGACTATAGGGATCATCTGCTGAAGAAGAAGCCGAAGAAACATCAGCACCATCTTCTTCAACTTCTTGGGTAATTGTTTCCAAATAATCAGGTCGTGCTTGCGCTTTAAGATGCGCCACAATCTGCTCCACTTCATCATCCGCAACAAAAGGTCCATGCACACGCTGAATACGTCCTCCTCCCATCATAAAAAGCATATCTCCTTGCCCCAATAATTGTTCAGCCCCCTGTTCGCCTAGAATTGTGCGGCTATCGATTTTCGAACTCACGGAAAAGGAAATGCGTGTAGGAAAATTAGCTTTGATCGTCCCCGTAATAACATCAACGGAAGGACGCTGTGTCGCCATAATCACATGAATACCGGCAGCACGTGCCATTTGTGCTAAACGTTGAACCGCGCCTTCAATATCTTTCCCCGCGACCATCATCAAATCAGCCATTTCATCGATAATAACAACAATATAGGGCATAGGACTAAAATCAAGAGTTTCCGTCTCATAAAGAGGCTCACCAGTCTCATGATCAAAGCCCACTTGAATGGTACGCACCATTGTCTCTCCTTGACCTTCTGACTCCTTGAGACGTGCATTAAACCCATCGATATTGCGAACGCCAAGTTTTGACATTTTACTGTAGCGTTCTTCCATTTCACGGACAGCCCATTTAAGCGCAATCACAGCTTTTTTAGGATCTGTCACCACCGGTGTTAACAGATGGGGAATGCCATCATAAACCGAAAGTTCAAGCATTTTCGGATCCACCATAATGAGACGACATTGTTCAGGCGTCATACGATAAAGCAATGATAAAATCATTGTATTGATAGCAACAGATTTTCCCGATCCTGTTGTACCAGCTACCAAGAGATGCGGCATTTTTGCTAAATCCGCAATCACAGCTTCCCCGCCGATAGTCTTTCCCAAAGCAAGCCCTAATTTGGCTTTACTTTCAACAAATTCCTGCGCTTGCACAATCTCCCTTAAATAAACCATCTCCCGCTTTGCATTGGGTAATTCTATTCCAATCACATTGCGCCCAGGAACCACAGCAACACGGGCAGAAATCGCACGCATCGAGCGCGCAATATCATCTGCTAAACTAATGATACGAGAAGACTTAATGCCAGCCGCCGGTTCAAATTCATACAAAGTGACCACGGGTCCAGGACAAGCATCTATAATTTTTCCTTTGACCCCAAAATCTAACAAAACCCCTTCAAGTTCTTGAGAGTTTGCTTTCAAAGCAGCAGGAGAAAGTTTTGCATCCTTAACAGAGGGTGGTGGAACCGATAGGTAATCTAAAAGTGGAAGAACAAAACCACCATTTGAAGAAACTGTTAAAGATTTCAAACCACGACTTTTAACAGAAGAAGAAACATGAGCTTTACTTCGATTTTCCTCACACTTTTCTTTTTCACCCAAAAAAGTTGGTTCAATCCGATCAAATGACTTGCCTTGCCTCTTACTTTGAGAACACCTTTTAAAACAGAAGAAACGAAAAAAACGCGCTTGTAAAAAATAAAAAAGATGTAAAAGAGCGCCAAAAGTTGTGGCAAAAAAACCATGCTTCTCACGATCATTCTCTGCGGTATATTCCACATCTTCTTCCATCTCAAAAACCGGATCAACAACTTCATTTTTTGGAATGCTTTTTTCCTTTCTTTTCTTTGCTTGACGCCGCCATATCACATTACCAGCAAAAGCAGCAGTAAAAAAACCTAAAAGGATAAAAACAACACTGAAGAGCCCTCTGTAAAGCGAAGAAAGAAAAAGAGGAAAAATTGAAGAAGCAACATTTAAAGCTTTATCTCCTAAAACCCCTCCCAATCCCATAGGTAAAGGCCAATGGGTAAAAGAAGCAACAGGTGTCATAAGGGCAAAAGCCATTAAAAAACAAATCGTTGATACTACCCATAAAAAAAAGCGCAAAGTCAAATTGTAGATATTCTTTTGTGCCAATAAAAGAAAAGACCAAAATAATGGCGGCAACAAAACAGCAAGACTTGCCAAGCCAAAAAACTGCATAATAAAATCTGAAAAAATTGCCCCCAGCCACCCCATAAGGTTTGTCACCTCATTTGTACTTGCATGGGTTAAAGAGGGATCAGCAACATTCCACGTCGCCAAAGCAAACACACAAAAGATAATAAAACCCAAAAGCCCAAGCCCAATAAATACGCCAATCTGACGTAAAAACATCTCAACAAGTCGAAAACCTTGAGAATCTCGGGATTCCAATGAATCATAAGGAGAAGAACTTCGGTGCATCCATCAATTCCAAATATAAAACTTTCATATTCAAAGCGTTATAACTTCCCCCTTCTCCTAAAAAAGGACGAAGCCTACACTCAGCGCCGATCTGTAAACGATCATCTGTCAATAATCCAACTTCTTAATCTCGTGTATTCTGCCTTTTTCCCACTTCATGTCGTTAACAAACCATCATCTGAAAGGCCAGTCCTTACATAAAGCACGAAAACAGTCCTACCCTAAAATATTATCACACGAACAACAAAAAACACTCATGTATAAATTTTTACATGGGTTATAGAGCTTACCATAAGCCCTATCACCCCCTCAACAGAAGGTTAAGCTACACCATGGTAACAGTAAAATATTAATACCGTTTTAACCATCACAAATGAACACTATTTTCCTTATCCATCATCCTTAATGTACCCTTTCAAAACACGCCTCTTAAAGGACATTTATACAAATTTAAAAATACATTCTCATCTTTGTCTGATTTTAGTTTTCTTTTCTATCAACCAAGTGTAAAAAGAATTAAAGAGGACATTCAAAAAAGGCTGATCCAATAAATTGTAAAGTGAGTCACACAAGTAAAACAAAAGCGCTCTAAAACACTAACCTGTTATGAAATTAACACCAAAAAGACATTTCTTTCAAAGAGAAATCTCTTCTTTATAAAATAGGGGAAAAAGTAAAAATCAAAATAGTGTAGATCCGTTGAAAGAAAAATATTCTTTTTAACAGAAAGCAAGCTTTAAACAATGGAAGAATCCTCGTAAATAATAGAAGTAGCCCCATAAAATAATGGAAAAAGCATTGTGTATTCTAATCACCATAAAGATATAAAACCCCATAAGAAAATAAAAGCTCATAAAATCAAACAATGTGATCTTCTCATTGCAGGGGGGGCGGTTGTCGGTTTAACACTTGCAATAGCACTCAAGCAAACAGCCCCTAAACTGAAAATAGAAATCGTTGATGCTGCTCCACAAGGAGATATTCCTGCTTCTAACATACGAACCATTGCCCTTGCTGCTGCTTCTGTTCGTATGTTCAAACAATTGCAATGTTGGGACTCTATCACTCCCTCTGCGCAACCCATTCACTCAATGATCATCACAGATACAAGCACAAATGATCCTGTTAAACCTCCTCTTTTAACCTTTGAAGGTGACATTACCCCTGGTGAACCCTTTGCAACGATGGTAGAACATCGAGAACTGATCAATACTTTAAAAAAACGTGTCAAAGAACTCAATATCCCTGTTATCGCCAACACTCGTGTCATTGATTTTCATCAAGACAACCAACACACAACTGTCACTTTAGATAATGAAGAGGTTTGGCAAACAAAATTGCTTATTGCTGCCAATGGTGCCCACTCGACATTACGCCAAAAAGCAGGTCTTAAAAACTTTTCTCACCCCTATAAACAAACAGCAATCATCTGCACAGTTGAACATGAAAAACCCCATAATGGTCAAGCAATTCAACATTTTTTACCGGCCGGCCCATTCGCTCTTCTCCCGCTCAAAGGCAACCGATCCGCCATTGTGTGGAATGAAGATCATAAAACCGCACAATATTACCTCAAAGCTGATGCACTTATTTTTGAAACAGAGCTTGAAAGACGTATTGGTCATCGATTAGGAAAACTCTCTTGGAATGGCGAACGTCAAGCTTTTCCGCTAAAACTTTCTTTAACACGTCAATGCGTCCAGCCCCGTTTTGCGCTCGTTGGAGATGCTGCCCATACCATCCACCCTATTGCAGGACAAGGACTGAATTTAGGATTACGCGATAGCGCTGCCCTTGCTGAAGTGATTATTGAAACAGCACGATTAGGTCTTGATATTGGCTCCCTCACCGCTTTAGAGCGCTATCAAAGCTGGAGACGTTTTGAAATTGTCCGTATGGCTTTAAGCAATGATTGGCTTAACAAACTATTTTCGAACGATAACTTTTTCTTACGAATGCTTCGCGATACCGGTCTTGGAATCGTTAATCAAGCGCCAAAAATAAAAAAATATTTCATTCAAGAAGCTGCTGGCCTTACCCCAAATGCACCCCGTCTCCTAAACGGCTTTCCGCTTTAAGCAAAAATTCATACCCTTTTGCTTTTCACAACCTTTGACTTCTTTCCTCCCTCACAAAAAGGCAAAGACTTTCATTCAATCCGGTCTGTAAACAATCCGGATTCTTGTCACGCAAATTTCCCTTGATTTGCCCTTCTCATATTTCACTTAGCCATAGGGCAAAAAAACAAGCCATACTTTAAGAGTATTCACCACACACTGAAAAAACATCTCATGAAAGCAATCTTATAACACTTCAAATGGCGCTCTTTCACAGCAAAACAAAATAAATAAGACTTACTTTATCAGACAAACTATAACTTATAAGGAACACTTCATTATTCTTATGTAGAATGAGAACAATGAAGAGCGTAAAATGCCCTTATTTTCAATCTTTCTCTTTTTGAATCAATCAAAATCACCCTTTGCGCATCACAAATGGAATTAAAATATGGATAACAAATGATCAAAGAAAGGAATCAAAACCTCTCATACCCCCCAAGTCTCAAGAGCTTTCGAAACATTGAAAGTTAGAAAAGTGTATAATGGCGCCGACTTATATTTTTTATTGAATTAAAAATAATGGTGCAGAATAGAGAAAAACTTTTATATTGTATTATTTTAACCGCACCATAAAATAGCCTTAGATCATTAGAAAGTATTTTTTTTTAAAAAGCATATAAATTAGCAACACAAGTATAACCTATTTTGAAGTATTCTATTTTCAAAGGAAACCCTTCAATTTATATGAAAATGCCACAATTAAAAATCTGATATATAACAAAATGTTCCGTACTCTATACCAAGGAGTGCACAACATTGGGGCTAGCAAGTGTAACCACGGCGTTGGCGTACTGCTTACACCATAAATTCTTTCAATTTAAACCCTTTTTTGTAAAGAATCAATAAAACCATTTATTTGCATAGAGTAAAAAAGAGGTAAAGTTCCCCCTCTCTCAAATGCCAAAAGCAATTATAACGTTTTAAACTAGCAAGCGTAATAATAATGCCAACTTATGACAAAAATACCTTTTTCATTTAGACACATTTGTCTTTAGTTTTTTATTATTTTATTTGATACTTCAATAGGTTAATATATCTATTCAGTATTTTATACAATCAAATGAGCAAAAAGAGCCTACTTCTCATATTCATATCTCTTGATATTCCCTTGCCTTATAAATATCGCACATGTGTTATGCTACTTCTATTGTTATGTTACTTCGAGTTCATCAAGTGTATACCCATTCTCCAACCACTCTTTAATCCACTTAGGTCTCCGTCCACGCCCATTCCATAATTCCCATTGATTATTGGGGTTCCTATAATGGCGCTCTTTACTCACAAGATCAGCAATATCAATTCCATGGGTATTAGCAATTTCAAGAATTTTTCGTCGCGCATTCTGCTTTTCTTTTGCTTGCCGTTTTTTCAATTCCACATCAATTTGTGTACGCATCTCTTTTAATTCATCAAAATTCATATTTTTGAGATCATTCACCTTAATTACTCCCCTTGCAAAAAAGAATTGTCCTTTGCCATATTTTAAACACAATTATAGACAATTTTCGTCTATTTATTATCAAAATTAAAAATACGATACATATATCACTTTGACGGAGATGTGTTTTGTACCACAAAGAATTGCTTATTTGTGTATCAGCTTCCACCATTGCATCCTTTTTCAGTTTGGTTGCTGAAATTGGAAAATGCAGTGCGCAAATTCCACCACATCTCCCTGACTCTCATGAATCAGGTGTCAAAAGTAAATATAAATCACCACTCTATAAACTATGGCAATATGCAACAAAGAACAAGCCCTCTCCCTATAATGATAGTGTAATTCGTTATAACAATACGCGCTACCCTCAAATAGAAAAAGTTTTGAATTGGTATAAATGTTCTTTAAGTTTTTTCTTGCAACAAAGAAATTATATAAAACAAGCAGCTTCAAGAGAGTTCCCAAAATCATTATTGCTTAAAAGTCGTACTTTTTTCCTTCATTCCAATAATATCAATTGGAGTGGTCAGCTCTATTTTACAGTATACACTGATCTTGCTTCTTGGATATTTATATATATTACAAATCTTCTCAGAAAAGAAAAAAGTCACCACCACAAGGAATATTCTAAGCAAAATAATTTTGTTTTGCAAATTTATAAAACCAAGAAACAGCGACAAAAAGCACTAAACAGCATTGGCATCTGTATCAATAAAACTCTTCATAATAAGGTGTATTGCTGATGATTGTTCCAGATTTTACAATGTTTACTGCTTCATACATATCCGATACCCCTCGTCTAGTATCTTCAGCTCTCATCGAACAAAAAGCGCGGAATAATGCTTATATAACAGGTAATAATGATAAATTATTCCCTCAGTTATCTATGCTTAGAGAAGAAGCTAAAGAAACAGCAATAACTGAACAGTTTAAACAAAATAAACATAATTTTGACGTAATTTTTGAGCAAATTGATGTTGAAAATATGAAATGGCTTTCTTTTTTTGGAGCATTTGACTTTTATAGAAATCTTGCGTCTAGACAAAGCACTTTAACTTATTGTTATGAGCAAACAACATCAAAGTGTATCTTTGAAAAAGTAACATTGCGGTCTACACTGAGTTTTTACAACACAGAAAACTTAAACAGTGATACTGATATGCAGATAGTTGCTTCATATATCGGGGTAAAAGCTGCTGCGCAAAGTGATGAAGATTTACAGGAGCCTGTAAGGCTTAAAAAAGGAGAACCGGAGCAGGCAACTAAAGTAGATTCTCTTCCTCTTTCTTCAGAGGAATTAGAAGATGCGTTTGCGCATAAAGAAAGTAATGGCCGTGATGCTTTTGCCACGGAAGATACTGCTTCATCGGCAAAGCAACTAGAGTGATAACTGGTATTTTTATAAGTGAAAACTAGAATTTTGGTAGGGTAGTATAATGAAAGCTAGATAAGAAAATATTAAAGCTCTAATTAGTAAGATTAGACAAAATCTCTTCTAATTGAGGGCAAAAGAATGAAAATGATAGAACAAAACAGCGTTGATATAGCATTTAGTCAGAGAGCGGCACGTGAAATTACAGTTGTTATGCGCTCGGAAAGGGAATGGTATTTTACGTTTGTTGCCGATGATCCAATCACCGGAAAACCTAATAAATATACATTACTTACACAAAGAGGAAAATTAAGAACTTGGGCTGACCCAAAATATCTTTTTAAGTTTCTTCATGAAAGAGGGGTTATTTGTGGGAGTTTTAATCTTAATCAGGATAAAGAACATGAAACAATCAAATATTCTTCGCACAACAGCTCGCAATAAAATTACTGTATTTTCTGCAGCCTTAACTGTGTTTTGTATGGATAGTTCTGCTTATGCCGCAGTAGCAACTTTAAAAAATGCAGAGACGGCTTTAGAGGGGTTAAGGGACGATTTAAAAATTATTATCCCTCTTGCTGCTGGTGTTATACTTTTATGTCTAGCAATCGCTTATGCAGGACGTTACATCGAAAAAGGTACATTCATAAGATGGGCAGTTGGTGTTATTGTCGCTGGTTCAGCAGCTGAACTTGCTGATCTATTATTTAAGAGAGTTTAATTGTGGCAATCGTGTAATAAAGGCAGCTTATAAAAAGCAAAATTTATCCATTAATTATAAATAAACCAATAACAGTTTCATTTATACTGAAGATATATAATATAAAGTGTTATTTATAAGATTAATAAGAGTGAAATATGAAACAATTAAATATTCTTAAAACAATAGTTCGTAATAAAACTACTCCAATCTCTGCAGCTTTAACTGTATTCTTTATGAATGATTTTGCATATGCTAATCAAAGCCCGAAAACTTTGACAAATGCAAAGAAGGCTTTAGACGGTTTAAGTAGCGATTTAAAGATTATTATTCCTCTTGCTGCTGGCGTTATACTTTTATGTCTAGCAATCGCTTATGCAGGACGTTACATCGAAAAAAGTACGTTCATACGATGGGCTGTTGGCGTTGTTATCGCTGGTTCAGCAGCTGAACTTGCTAAACTATTATTTAGTGGTAGTTCAGCTTAATTGTGGTAATCATGTAATAAAGATAATTTATAAAAAGCAAAATTTATCCATTAATTATAAATAAACCAATAGAAATTTCATTTATACTGAAGATATACAATATGAAATGTTATTTAAAAGCTTAAATAAGAGTGAAATATGAAACAATTAAATATTCTTAAAACAATAGTTCGTAATAAAACTACTCCAATCTCTGCAGCTTTAACTGTATTCTTTATGAATAGTTCTGTATCTGCTGCTGCTAATGACCCGACAACTTTGGTAAATGCAAATAAGGCTTTAAAGGGCTTGAAGGAGGATTTAGAGAAACTGATCCCTCTTGCTGCTGGCGTTATACTTTTATGTCTAGCAATCGCTTATGCAGGACGCTACATCGAAAAAAGTACGTTCATACGATGGGCCGTTGGCGTTGTTATCGCTGGTTCAGCATCCCAACTTGCTACACTGTTATTTTCTAGACCTTAATTGTGGCAATCATGTAATAAAGATAATTTATAAAAAGCAAAATTTATCCATTAATTATAATAAACTAATAACAGTTTCATTTATACTGAAGATATACAATATGAAATGTTATTTAGAAGCTTACTAAGAGTGAAATATGAAACAATTAAATATTCTTAAAACAATATTTCGTAATAAAACTATCCCAGTCTCTGCAGCTTTAACTGTATTTTTTATGAATAACTCTGCATATGCCCAAGTGACTCATTTGACAAATGCAAAGAATGCTTTAGAAAAATTACAGGGCGATTTAAAGATTATTATTCCTCTTGCTGCTGGCGTTATACTTTTATGTCTAGCAATTGCTTATGCGGGGCGCTACATCGAAAAAAGTACATTCATACGATGGGCAGTTGGCGTTATTGTCGCTGGTTCAGCAGCTGAACTTGCTAAACTGTTATTTGATAGAGTTTAATTGTGGCAATCATGTAATAAAGATAATTTATAAAAAGCAAAATTTATCCATTAGTTATAATAAAATAATAACAGTTTCACTTATACTGAAAATATATAATATAAAATTTTATTTAGAAGCTTAATAAGAGTGAAATATGAAACAATTAAATATTCTTAAAACAATAATTCGTAATAAAACTATCCCAATCTCTGCATCTTTAACTGTATTTTTTACGGATAGTTCTGCTTATGCCGCAGTAACAACTTTAAAAAATGCAAATAAAGCTTTAGAGGGTTTAAAGAAGGACTTAAACGTACTTATCCCTATTGCCGCTGGTGTTATACTTTTATGTCTAGCAATTGCTTATGCGGGGCGCTACATCGAAAAAAGTACGTTCATACGATGGGCAGTTGGCGTTGTTGTCGCTGGTTCGGCATCCCAACTTGCCACACTGTTATTTAGTGGTAATTCAAGTTAATTGTGGCAATCATGTAATAAAGACAACTCATAAAAAGCAAGTTTTATCCATTAATTATAAATAAACCAATAGCAGTTTCATTTATACTGAAGATATATAATATGAAATGTTATTTAGAAGCTTACTAAGAGTGAAATATGAAACAATTAAATATTCTTAAAACAATAATTCGTAATAAAACTATCCCAGTCTCTGCAGCTTTAACTGTATTCTTTATGAATAATTCTGCATATGCTACTGATCCGAAAACTTTAAAAAATGCAAAGATGGCTTTAGACGGCTTGAAGGGTGATTTAGAGAAACTGATCCCTATTGCTGCTGGCGTTATACTTTTATGTTTAGCAATTGCTTATGCAGGGCGCTATATCGAAAAAAGTACGTTCATACGATGGGCAGTTGGCGTTGTTGTCGCTGGTTCGGCATCCCAACTTGCTACACTGTTATTTTCAGGTAATGCATAAATTAATATAATACGTAATGTTTTTAAATATCTATTAATTATAGGTATATACCAGCAATGATTTCGCTCATACTGCAAAAAAAGGAATATTATTTATAGCAACTTTAATTAAAAGGGGATAAAAGATATGAAACAATTAAATACACTTCAAAGAAAACTATGCAACAAGATTAGTGTTATTTTTATCACTTCAATGATGTCATTAATAACTCGTTTTTCTTATGCTCAAACGGAAACAAAGAGCATAGATGTTTTTATTGGCGTGCAATATGGATTAAGTATACTTGTTCCAATCGTTGCTGCTATTGTTCTTTTATTTCTTTTGCTTATTTATATATTTCGCATCATCGCAAGAGCTACATTTATACGATGGGCATTTAGCGTCATTATTGCTGGTGCAGCCTTCTATATTAGTCACATATTATTTCACCTCCAATAACAAGGGCACCCCATGAAATCACAAGAACAAAAAGAATTCCCGCTATTCAAAGGAGCAACACGTGTTCCAACGATATGGGGTGTTCCTATGATGCCATTTATCATTATGCTTATGGGAGTCGCTTTTATTGCCATGACAATAAATATCTTTTTGTGGATAATAGCACCACCGTTATGGTTCATTATGGCACAAATTACTAAAAACGATGATAAAGCATTTCGTATCTGGTGGTTATGGATTGATACTAAATTTCGCAATCGCAACAAAGGTTTTTGGGGCGCATCAAGTTATAGTCCCTCTGATTATAGTAAAAGGAGATAAACATGACAGCTGTTAAAAACAGCAAACGTCTCGCATCAGAGACACCTGTAAGCTTATTCCTCCCCTATTCCCATCATATTACAGATACGATTATCTCTACTAAGAATGCAGAATATTTGTCAATTTGGAAAATTGACGGGCGTTCGCATCAAAGCGCTTCAGAAGAAGATATTTTTCAATGGACAAAAGAGCTTAACAATACTCTACGGGGAATTGCATCAGCCAATTTATCATTTTGGACGCATATCGTGCGCCGCCGTGTTTATGAATATCCTGATTCAGCATTTGATCAAATGTTTTGCTATCAGCTTGATGAAAAGTATCGGCAAAGCTTTGCCGGTTATAATTTAATGGTCAATGATCTGTATCTGACTGTCGTTTTCCAACCGATAGCGGATAAAATTATGTCGTTCTTTTCTAAACATGAACGCGAAACGCTTGATCAAAAAAAGATGCGACAAGACTCATGTATCAAAGAACTTAATGACGTCAATCGTACTTTAGGACAGTCTTTGAAACGTTATGGTGCGGAACTTCTTGGTGCTTATGAAAAAAATGGGCATGTTTATTCTTCTGCACTTGAATTCCTTGGAATGCTTGTCAATGGCGAATATCGTCCTATGCCAATTTGCTATGACCGTTTTGCTGACTATATGTCAGTTAATCGACCATTTTTCTCAAAATGGGGTGCACTTGGTGAGCTGCGCACAACCAGTGGAACACGTCGATTTGGAATGTTGGAAATTAAAGAATACGACGCAACAACCAAACCAGGACAACTGAATGTTTTGTTGGAAAGTGACTTTGAATTCATATTGACGCAGAGCTTTTCGGTGCTCTCTCGGCATGCTGCTAAAGACTATTTACAAAGGCATCAGCGTAATCTTATTGATGCACGCGATGTGGCAACAAGCCAAATTGCACAAATTGATGAAGCACTAAACCAGCTTATCAGTGGGCATTTTGTCATGGGAGAACATCATTGTACATTGACCATCTATGGTGATACAATTCAACAAGTTCGTGACCATATGGCCAAAGCAAGTGCAGCATTATTAGACGTTGCGTTATTACCCAAACCCGTAGATTTAGCGATAGAAGCTGGCTATTGGGCACAACTTCCTGGCAATTGGAAATGGAGACCCCGTCCTGCCCCAATTACGTCACTAAACTTTTTATCATTTTCATCTTTTCACAATTTTATGTCAGGAAAGCCCACTGGAAATCCATGGGGACCAGCAGTTACAATTCTTAAAACAACCAGTAAGACACCGCTTTATTTTAATTTTCATGCCTCCAAACTTGAAGAGGATTCAACAGATAAACGGTTACTCGGGAATACCGCAGTCATTGGACAATCTGGATCTGGTAAAACTGTACTACTCGGCTTTTTGTTAGCACAAGCGCAAAAATTTAAGCCAACAACTGTTGTTTTTGATAAAGATCGTGGTATGGAAATTGCCATCCGAGCGATGGGGGGAAGATATTTAACATTCAAGCCAGGAAGATCAAGTGGTTTTAATCCATTTCAGCTTCCTCCTACACAAGATAATCTGATTTTTCTAAAACAATTTATTAAAAAGTTGGCAGAAGCTGGTGGCGAAGTCACGCATCACGATGAGGAAGAAATTAATAAAGCTGTTATGTCTGTTATGAGCAGTAATATTGACCCATCGTTGCGTCGTTTGTCTTTTCTGATTCAATTCTTACCAAATCCGCGTTTAAGTGATTATGATGTACACCCATCTGTTCATGCTCGTTTACTCAAATGGTGCGAAGGTGGTGATTATGGATGGTTATTTGATAATCCTCATGATGCTCTTGATCTTTCAACACATCAAATTTACGGCTTTGATATCACAGAATTCTTAGATAATTTGGAAACGCGTACTCCAGTAATGATGTATCTGCTTTACCGTACAGAAGGCATGATTAGCGGACAGAGATTTATGTATATCTTTGATGAGTTTTGGAAACCTTTGCAAGATCCTTACTTTGAAGATTTAGCAAAAAATAAACAAAAAACTATCCGTAAACAAAATGGTATTTTTGTTTACGCAACACAAGAGCCTAGTGATGCTTTGGAAAGTAATATTGCCAAAACGCTCATTCAACAATGTGCGACTTACATTTTTCTAGCCAATCCCAAAGCAAATTATGAAGATTATACAAAAGGTTTTAAATTAACAGATGCTGAATTTGAACTTGTTAAAGGACTTGGTGAGTTTAGCCGCCAATTTCTCATTAAGCAAGGTGATCAATCTGCACTTGCAGAACTGAATCTCGGTAAATTCCATGTAACAAGCGATGGAAGAACCGTAGAACATGACTTTAGTGATGAACTCTTGGTGTTATCAGGTACGCCGGATAACGCAGAGTTAGTCGAAAGAATTATTCAAGAAGTGGGTGATGATCCAGCAATATGGTTGCCCATTTTTTTACAGCATGCAAAAAATGACAGGAGGGAAACATGAAGAAACTAGTCATTTCAATAGCAGTAGCAATAACTTTAGGGGTTTCAAATCCGGCAAGGGCTTGGGTTGTGGGTGCTGGAGTAGCGGATTTAGGAGCATCAGTTCCAACAACGTGGCCTAATTTTAATTGGTTTGGAAATTCACCTTCAAAACCAAAGTCTAAAAAACCTCCACAACAAAAAACAGTAACTCCTACTGAATTTCTTGAAGTCTTAAAGAAACAGCTTGAGGAAGTAAAAAAGATAAATGAGTCTATAACGGGAAATCAAAAATTTGACACTAAAAAACTTAAAAATACACCAACAGATCAAAGCAGTTTTTTTCTCAAAAACCCAGAAAAGCTCTATGATAGAAATAAATCCTCTACTCTATCTTCATTTCTTGAAAATATTTTAAAAGAAGAAGAAATTCCTATTTCTATCCATGAGTCTAGCGATTTTATCACCAAGCGCAGTCAATATACAGCCATCACGGATAAGGCTGTGAGTTTAAAGACTTTTCAAGAAGCAAGCAATCGTTTTCAGCAAATTGAAGAACTATTAAACGAAATCAAAACAACAAAAGATATAAAAAGTGTTACCGAGTTACAAACACATATAATTGGAATGCTCGCTATGCTACAAAATGAAACAGCAAAACTGCAAATGGTTGCACATTTACGCAACGCGGAACATACACTTATCAAACAGCAGAAAGACAAACATAACATAAAAATTTTGAACAGTAAAAATACAAAAATGCCTACCATAAGATTTATTAGATAAAGCTTTTTATAATAACATTTTGTATATCATTTTTATATGTTCGTAAAAACAAAAGAATGCATAATTCTTAATTTCCTTTCATAAACTGAAAAAAGCTCCGAAATTTAATTTCATCCTAAAAAAAGTTTCAACGAAAAATGCTTAAGAAATCATATAAGAATAAGAATTAAAAATTTACTAAGAGGAATTCCATGAATTTTACTGTGTTCACGCAACTTTTCAATAAAATTGATCAGATAACACAAACATATGTCACAGATATTTCCTCAAAAGCAATTGTCACAATCACACCCTTTGTCTCAGTCGGTCTCACAATCGCTTTTCTCATCTATGGATGGCTCATCATTCGTGGCGCTATAGATATGCCACTGTCCGGATTCGTCAGTCGTTTCCTGCGAATAAGTATTATTACTTCAATCGCTCTTACAACAGGGCTTTATCAAAGCGACATTGCGAACTTGATAACTCAAATGCCCCGTGATTTATCAGGAGCGCTCATGACAAATCCACTCAGTGATACACAATTAATGAATTTGCTTGACAAAACAGCAGGCAATGGATTTCGCTATGCAGGTCATCTTTTCCAAGAAACCATCTTCTTCGAAGCCAATGGGATGCTTTACGGTCTCTTAGCTATCCTCATCTTGCTAGCAACAAGCCTTGTCGTCGCAATCGGCGGGGGGCTCGTTATCCTGACAAAAATCGCTATTGTACTTCTCGTGGGATGGGGACCTATCTTCATCATTGCCTTGCTCTGGCAGCCAACTTATCGCTTTTTTGAGCAGTGGTTAATCCAAATCATAAATTATATAATCCTCTTTCTACTCTTAGCCACTGTCTTTAATGTGATGATGAATATCTTTGCAAACTATTTGGCTGATATGAGACTCGATTACCAACAAAATACAAGCTTCATGTTTGGGGGAGCGCTTGTTCTCTCCATTATATCTATCATGCTGTTACTTAAACTATCAAGTATTGCCAATTCTCTCGCAAAAGGCATAACTTTCGGACATCTATGGAAACAAAGAAACTAGAGGATATAAAAGGCTGTGCTTCTCGTAACGGATACCCCTTAATATCTATAGGACAAAATAACCAAAATATCTAATCCTACAGTGAAAAATATTTGTACTGAAATTGAGCTATTTTTATCAATTAGAAAATGGAATTAAGAAAGTAAAATAATTACACATTATGCACTTTACTTTATATTCAAAATAGCAATAATGACAATAAATGTTAGGATGAATCTAACAATAAAAAGAGTAATATTAAAATGAAAAATGTCATTCTAATGATTCTGATTGCAAACATTTTATCGGCTTGTGCTTTAGCGCCAAAACTTAAACAACCTAATGATAGAAACCGTGTGCCTATTAATAAAACAATCCCTGCCGAAATTAAGCGAGGAGACAGATGAAAAAGATCTCTATTATAATAGGAATAATTATCCTTTTGGGAATGCCAAATCTAGCTCCAGCAAATGAAAATACAGTCGTCAGTCACAAGTCCTCAAGCCCCGACAGTCTAGCTAAAGTCACACAACAACCTGCTTCTCCGCCACAATCAGCTCCATCAGCAGAATATCTACAACTTATTGAGCTATTAAAAAAAAGGGAAATTATTGGTCTCTTAAACAAACAACTTGAACTGAGCAAAACGAAATTCGAGCAAACATCAAAGATACATGGTTCTATAATGGGTAATGGAGTTAAACATGTATTTCCATCTGAGCCCAGATATTTGCTTGAAGCTCCGGCAACGTTGTACCCAAAAGCAAAAATTCGATACATCGCCTATAGCCTTTATGATGTTCTTGACACTGCGAAGAATTTATATGACGACTATGTTTACCCCACTTATCTCGGAGAGGGATATGACCGTCTTAAAGGAATAAATGAGATGCATAAAGAAATTGATACACGTATCAGATACAGAGGAATTATCGCTAGAGCTGTAGGTTTACAAGCTCTTGATAACACAGAGAAGCGTTTTGAAAAAATTGCTAGTTTACTAGATGCTAAAGGCAAAACGCAGGATTTGAAAGAAGCTACTAAATTGCAAGCAGAACTAAGATATATGTTAACCATGATTCGAAATGAATCTATTAAGATACAAATGATCAGAAATTTCTTCAATAGTGAAAGGGATCTTATCAACAAACAAAGATCTAGGATATATGTGCCAGGTTCCTCACTGAGAAAAACGGCAATGCCTAGCATAAGAATTCAATAAAACTTTTTATAATAACATTTTGTATATTATTTTTGTGTGTTCGTAAGAAACAAAAGAACGCGTAATGCTCTGTTCTTTCTCATAAACTGAAAAGATTTATGGAATTTAATTTCATCCTGAAAAATTCAACGAAAAATGCTTTTAAAAATCTATAAGAATAAGAAATGAAAATTTACTAAGAGGAATTCCATGAATTTTACTGTGTTCACGCAACTTTTCAATAAAATTGATCAGGTAACAAAAACATATGTCACAGATATTTCCTCAAAAGCAATTGTCACAATCACACCCTTTGTCTCAGTCGGTCTCACAATCGCTTTTCTCATCTATGGATGGCTCATCATTCGTGGCGCTATAGATATGCCACTGTCCGGATTCGTCAGTCGTTTCCTGCGAATAAGTATTATTACTTCAATCGCTCTTACAACAGGGCTTTATCAAAGCGACATTGCGAACTTGATAACTCAAATGCCCCGTGATTTATCAGGAGCGCTCATGACAAATCCACTCAGTGATACACAATTAATGAATTTGCTTGACAAAACAGCAGGCAATGGATTTCGCTATGCAGGTCATCTTTTCCAAGAAACCATCTTCTTCGAAGCCAATGGGATGCTTTACGGTCTCTTAGCTATCCTCATCTTGCTAGCAACAAGCCTTGTCGTCGCAATCGGCGGGGGGCTCGTTATCCTGACAAAAATCGCTATTGTACTTCTCGTGGGATGGGGACCTATCTTCATCATTGCCTTGCTCTGGCAGCCAACTTATCGCTTTTTTGAGCAGTGGTTAATCCAAATCATAAATTATATAATCCTCTTTCTACTCTTAGCCACTGTCTTTAATGTGATGATGAATATCTTTGCAAACTATTTGGCTGATATGAGACTCGATTACCAACAAAATACAAGCTTCATGTTTGGGGGAGCGCTTGTTCTCTCCATTATATCTATCATGCTGTTACTTAAACTATCAAGTATTGCCAATTCTCTCGCAAAAGGCATAACTTTCGGACATCTATGGAAACAAAGAAACTAGAGGATATAAAAGGCTGTGCTTCTCGTAACGGATACCCCTTAATATCTATAGGACAAAATAACCAAAATATCTAATCCTACAGTGAAAAATATTTGTACTGAAATTGAGCTATTTTTATCAATTAGAAAATGGAATTAAGAAAGTAAAATAATTACACATTATGCACTTTACTTTATATTCAAAATAGCAATAATGACAATAAATGTTAGGATGAATCTAACAATAAAAAGAGTAATATTAAAATGAAAAATGTCATTCTGATGATTCTGATTGCAAATATTTTATCGGCTTGTGCTTTAGCGCCAAAGCTTAAACAACCTAATGATAGAAACCGTGTGCCTATTAATAAAACAATCCCTGCCGAAATTAAGCGAGGAGAAAGATGAAAACAAAACAAGCAAAACCAGTGAAAGCCGAACAACTTAGCAGTTATTACGAAGAAAGCCGTGGTCTAGAACGGGATCTCATAAATGAATTTATAAGGTCGCGCAGAACGGCATGGCGTGTAGCGAGTGCTGTTGGTCTTTTTGGCTTATTCGGTATGATATGTGGCGTTATTGGATTTTCCCAACCAGCGCCTACACCTTTAGTCCTACGCGTTGATAACACAACAGGTGCTGTTGATGTTATCTCGATCATGCGCGATAACGAAGAAAGCTATGGTGAAGTTGTAGATAGATATTGGCTCAACCAATATGTGCTTAACCGCGAATCTTACGACTATGATACCATTCAACTAAACTATGACACAACAGCACTTTTAAGCGCAGCAGCTGTTCAACAAGAATATTATAAAATCTATGATGGAGAGAATGCGCGAGATAAAGTGCTTTCCAACAAAGCTCGTATCACTGTTAAGGTACGATCAATCCAGCCTAATGGACTTGGTCAAGCAACTGTACGTTTCACAACTCAAGAACTTGATAGCAGCGGTGCTGCTACTGGACCAAAACAGCACCAGATAGCAACAATTGGTTATACCTATGTTGGTGCTCCCATGAAATCATCTGATCGATTGCTTAACCCTCTTGGTTTTCAAGTAACAAGTTACCGTTCTGACCCAGAATTACTGTTGAATGATTAAGGAATTGATTGTTATGAAAAAACTTGCATTCATTGTTTTATTATCTTCGTTTTCTTCTCTTTATACGGTACCTGTGCAGGCGCTCAAAAGTCCATCAAATTCACAATATGATCACCGCATTCGCTATATAACATATAATGAAGCCGATGTGGTTCAAATTGAAACAGTTCTTGGTGTAGCAACACATATTATTCTTGAAGAAGGTGAACAATATATCACTCATGCCTTTGGAGATTCGGAAGCTTATGCCTTTGCGCATAAAGGGCGGCATATTTTTATCAAACCAAAAGCAGAACTTGCCAATACCAATCTCATCGTTGTAACTGACAAACGAAGTTATAAATTCCGATTACAATTTCGAAATGATCGTGCGGGCTCAACCTATGAATTGGCTTTCCATTATCCCGATTCAACCGATGAAAAATCAGAAGAAAGCAGCCGGCGCCTCGCAATTGAACGTGGTTTTCACCAAACTGTAAAAGGCTATAATCTGAGTTACACCATGAGTGGTCATCAGGATATCGCTCCAATCAATGCTTGGGATAATGGGCGTATTACTTACTTCAAGTTTCCGGCTAATATGGATATGCCATCGATTTATGTCGTAGATGCTGAAGGGAATGAAAGCTTAATACCACGTACCGTTATCGGTAGTTCTAATGATATTATCGCCGTCCATAAGGTTAATCCTAAATGGCTCATACGGCTTGGTAAACGCGCGCTCGCTGTTTTTAATGAAGCCTATGATCCTAATGGTATACCAAACACTACAGGAACAGTATCTTCGGTGGTTTATCGTATCAATAAAGGAGGAAAATAATGTTTGACAATAAGGAAGGAGATGAAAAAGGTAGAAAACTGGACAATATAGAGCAAAAACATATTGAAGATGCCTATGGAAGCTCCGAACTAGGTTCAGAGCACCGTCCGACAATTCCAGGGACCCGCGCATTGTTAATCGTAGGGCTTGTTGTCATAGTAGCGGTACCGATTGCTTTGACTTGGAAAGCTTTTAAAATGCATAATACCGCGGAAGTTGAGGAAGAAAAACCACAACAAACGGTACAACAAATTATACCAAGCTATACCCCTCGGATTATAGAAGAGCCAAAACCTGTAGAAGAAGAAAAACCAACACAAACAGAAGATTCAAGCCTAGATATTTCACCGGCTTTGGCTAAGCTTCTTCAAACAACTGTTCCTCCACATATGCTTCAAGATTCTGAAGAATTAGCGCGCAAACGTATGCTCAGTTCTAGTCTTAACAGTGGTGGGAGTGAAGGATCTACGGGGACAAATAATACACAATCTAATGATAACAGTGGTGCATTAAATTTGCAACCTGTACGGTTAGGTCAATCACATGCGATGCAACTTCGTAATCGTGATCTCTTAATTACGCAAGGAACGCAAATAGATTGTACATTGGAAACAAAAATTATCACGTCACAACCAGGAATGACGACATGTCATTTAACACGGGATATTTATTCTACAAGTGGTCGTGTTGTTTTGCTTGATCGTGGTTCTAAAGTCGTTGGTTTTTATCAAAGTGGCTTACAGCAAGGACAAACACGTGTGTTTGTACAATGGTTACGTATTGAAACCCCTTCTGGAGTTATTGTCAATCTTGACTCACCCGGTACAGGTCCTCTTGGTGAAGCAGGTATAGGTGGCTGGGTTGATAGACACTTTTGGGAGCGATTTAGTGGTGCAATTATGGTGAGTATCATCGGTGATTTAGGAGAATGGGTAAGAGGTAAAATCAATAAAAGTAGCAAAGAGAATAAAGAGAACGCACAATCTCAAGGAGCTCATAATGCTGAATTAGTAGTAAGTGATGTTCTTCAAAATTCTATCAATATCACACCAACTCTTTATAAACATCAAGGCGAACGAGTGAATATTTTCGTTGCTCGTGATTTGGATTTCAGCGATGTCTACAGTCTCGTCACACGTTAACCCAATACAAAAAGATCAAGCAGTTTCTCAGCTTTTGCAACCGCTTGATCGTTTCTTAGAAGATCCGAAGATCACTGAATTGTCGATCTGCCGCCCCTGTGAAATATGGACAAAAAGCTTCAATGGGTGGCAGGTCCATAGCATGCCAGAGCTAACACCAGCTTTTTTGCAAACGCTTATTACAGCTATTATCGTTTATAACGGTATGGCTCCCAGAAGCATTAATTATGTGCTTTTGCCTGGTGGACAACGTGGTACAATTATACAAACGCCAGCTGTCGTTGATGGCACCCTCTCCTTTGTGATTCGTAAACATTCTCTTATCGTTAAGACGTTAGAAGAACTCAAAGAAGAAGGGACATTTGATGATTTTTCCGATGTAAGTTTTAACAAGCCTTCAGCAAAAGAAGCCAATAACTTGTTATCGAAGCAGGACTTCACGCGGTTAGAACCATTTGAAGTTCAACTCTTACAACGTAAACGTGAAGGAAAAATCCTTGAATTTTTAGAAGAATGCGTCCTTCACAAACGCAACATCATCATTGCAGGCAAGACAGGATCTGGTAAAACAACATTTGCCCGCTCCCTCATTGAAAAAGTCCCTGTAGAAGAGCGTATCATCACGATTGAAGATGTCCATGAGCTTTTTCTACCCAATCATCCTAATCATGTAAATATGATTTACGGCAACAATGTGGGTCGTGTTTCAGCTGAGGAATGTCTAGATGCCTGTATGCGTCAATCGCCTGATCGAATTTTTCTTGCTGAATTACGAGGCAATGAGGCATGGGAATATCTCAATTCACTCAACACGGGTCATCCTGGATCGATTACAACGACGCATGCCAACAGTGCTTTGCAGACATTTGAACGATGTGCCACTTTAATTAAAAGATCAGCAGTTGGCCGTCAACTCGAGATAGAAATGATCAAGCTCGTTCTTTACACAACAGTTGATGTCGTGTTGTTCTTTAGAGATAGAAAACTTTCTGAAGTTTTTTACGACCCGATTTTTGCTAAATCAAAAATCATTTAAAAGAGTCTTTCTCTCTCGATAGGAGCATACAAATAAAAAAAGCCGTAACAATTAGTTACGGCTTTTTATTGAATATCCCTCTTCTCTTTTCTTCTCCAATATATTTCCTACACTCTTCATAAACAAAAAAAGAAAAAATAAATTTTGATTCGCCTATCAATAAGAACTTCATGAAACAGATCCCGATCATCACTAATAATTATTGTCATCAAGATAAAAGCTTATTTTAAGTGATCAATAAATATATTTTTTACCCAAATAATCTTCAGAGACAGAGAACCTCATACAAATACACGATCATTCTAATTGAACATTTATAAATTACATTCTATTCAAGAATAGAACGTATAGCAGCCTATCGGTTTCCTTCCTTAAACAAAAGGGATTCTTATTCTACATCAACTTGTAAACAATCAAATTTCTCTAAAGAAAGTTTTGCTAACCATATCAGATGGGGCTTCATATTCCCACTCTCAAAAACAATGTCCATAAACTATATAGGTAAATCCTATTCATGAATATTCCTACCTTTTTCTCAATATTTCAAAGAGCAAAAATTCTGACAAAAAGAGATCGATAATTACGCTTCTTAAAACACCCCACATTAATTTATAAAGAGGGTCATTGTCTTGTAAGTTAGATACAAGATCTTAACATTACAGGATTTTCTCATTCCAAATCTTATTTATATTGAATTAACCAAAACAGCTTGCATACATGTTACAAGCGAGGAAATCTGCGTGGATAAAAACTATAAAAAAAGCACTAAAAATATCTTTTATAAACCATCTCAAACGCTAAAGATTAACATTGGGAACACAAATGTATTTCTTTTCTGTTTTGCATGAGGACCAGCCCCTCTTAAAGAACATAAGAAACAAGCAAGCTTGATTTTTCACAATGATTTCTTTTTTGCAAATGACCCTAATCCTCTTCATGTGAATTCTCTATCATACTATATATTAAAAGCCTGTCCTCATGGATTTCATTCTAGTTTACGGGATTGTCTAGCAGGCTTCACCAAACACTACCCCAAGGAGAAAGCTTTTTAACCTGCGCCGATCTGTAATCCATATCCTTTCCTCGCAGATTTTACATTTTAAATACCTTATCGTCATATCTTAAATGAATGGTGTTTTACAGAATAACAGCATAAACACCCAAGCAATGACAGATTATACCGTTAATACTTGGCGAACTTTCTTTCCTGTTTAGAAATATCTCTTATACCGAAAAATAAAAAAAGCGCTTTGACAGCTTAAAAAAATTTGTTGAAACTTATATGTAAGCAGCAATGAAATTCAGTAACCTAAAAATAGAAGCTAAACTTAAAAAATTCTATATTTTTTATGGATAAAAACATACAAAATGAGCCTCTACAAATTTCATTAAAATAAAACACATTTTCTTTGATGATTGAATTCTTTCAGCTTCAAACCAATCTACAAATATCACTTAGTTTTATATGCATAATACATATTTTTAAAATTTCGACTATCCTTTTCCAAACTTTTAGAAAAAACTATAAACTTGATATTTTCTTAAAAGCCTTTTTGGCTTCTCTAATAAATCAAGATCGTTTGATATTACGATAGCTTTAAACTAAAGCTTTCCTAATAATAGGACATCGCAATAAGAGAAAATGATTTTACATTCTCTAATTTTGAGAACTATCAATTTTATTTTTTAATGCGACTAATAATCGAACCTCTAAAATACAATATATCCTTTAAATATATGTGATGATAATATCAAAGCGCCAATCACTGAATATCAGCAGTGTTTTCGATATTATAATAAACGTATTGTAAAATTATAGACTATCGTTACTTATTTGTATTTCATCTGAATGATTTACATACGTTATAACGTTTACATTATTCTTTGTTTTTTTATGCTCTATTGATATAAGCGAGCCTTCTTTTATAAAAAACGATCCATCAAATCATGCATTAAAATGAGAATTTTGGTACAAGTTTAATGAAAACAAAAACACATAGCATAGTGTTTTCACATAAAATGCTATTTTAAGTATTTATTTTACCCACAAAACTCATGCCTTTTTAAAACAATAATAATTGTTGTTAACCATTTTACGAAAACCCATAAACTTTTAGAGATTAAATATCAAAAAGCACAAAAAAACACTATTTGCTGTGTCTTACTTTTTATGAATCAATCAATTTATACAGATAATGTTTAATCATGAGTTTTTTCAGCCATTAGCAAGAATTGCTTCTAAAAAAATGACTTAATTTTAAGACGATGACTTCGCTTTTAAAACGATTATCATTACACAGCCTCCTCATAAGAGATCCATGCGCTTTTAGAGATTAAATCCCCAAAGATTATATCATTCTAGCCTTAACCTTTATTTTCATAAAGTCGCCATTCTTTAAAGGCGGCGTTCAACCATGAGTTTTTTAATTTCAGCAATTGCTTTTGCTGGATTTAATCCCTTTGGACAAGTTTGTGCACAATTCATAATCGTATGGCACCGATAAAGGCGAAAAGGATCTTCTAAATTATCAAGACGCTCACCACACATCTCATCGCGTGAATCAGCAATCCAACGATACGCTTGGAGCAGGATGGCTGGCCCCAAATAACGATCACCGTTCCACCAATAACTGGGACATGATGTCTGACAACAGGCACACAAAATACACTCATAAAGACCATCAATTTTTTGCCGATCAGAGTGACTTTGTAACCATTCTTTAGCAGGTTCAGGTGAAACAGTTTGCAACCAAGGTTCAATCACACGATGTTGTGCATAAAAGCGCTTCAAATCAGGAACTAAATCTTTCACCACCGGCATGGAAGGCAAAGGATAGACTTTAATGGGGTGTTTTACATCATCCATACCTTTGGTACAAGCTAACGTATTGAACCCATCAATATTCATGGCACAGGAACCACAGATGCCTTCACGGCAAGATCGACGAAGTGTCAAAGTCGGGTCAATATGGTTTTTAATAAACAAAAGCCCATCCAGAATCATAGGACCACAAGCAGAACGATCTACGTAATAAGTATCCAAATGTGGATTTTCCTCATCATCAGGCGACCAACGATAAACATGAAATTCTGTTAGTTTTGTCGCACCTTCAGGTTTAGGCCAAACCTTTCCTGGTTTTACTTGAGAATTTTTGGGAAGCTTAATTTGTACCATAATTTATTCTCCCCTTAGTAAACACGCTTTTTAGGTGCAATGCGCTTTAAGTCGATACCACCATCTTCTTCAGCTGTTAATGGATCAACATGGACAGGCCGATAGGACAAAGTTACTTTACCATTTTTAGACAAATGAGAAAGCGTATGTTTTCGCCAATTTTTATCGTCTCGCTCTGGATAATCTTCACGCGCATGAGCACCGCGACTTTCTAAACGTGCTTCGGCAGAATAAACAGTGGTAATTGCATTGGCCATCAGATTTTCAAGCTCTAATGTTTCGACCAAATCAGAATTCCATATCAATGAGCGATCTGTGACCTTGAGATCCGCCAATTCATCCCAAATTTGACTTATCCGTCGACATCCTTGTTGCAAAGAATCTTCCGTACGGAAAACAGCAGCATCTTCTTGCATTGTGCGTTGCATTTTTTCACGCAAGACAGCTGTTGGCATCGTTCCTTGAGCAAAACGTAATCGATCAAAACGCGCAATAATTTCATCACAAGCGGTCTCATTAAGAGGTGGAATTTCCGCATCTCGATCAATTACTTCACCAGCACGAATTGCAGCGGCACGACCAAACACGACAAGATCAATTAATGAATTTGATCCCAAACGATTAGCGCCATGAACAGAAGCACATCCAGCCTCTCCCACCGCCATCAAACCTGGTTGAATACGATCAGGCGAATCAGCTGTTGGATTGAGAACTTCCCCATAGTAATTGGTAGGAATACCGCCCATATTATAATGAACCGTAGGCAAGATAGGGATAGGTTCTTTTGTCACATCAACACCAGCAAAGATTCGAGCGGATTCAGAAATCCCTGGTAAACGTTCATGCAAGATAGCGGGATCAATATGATTGAGAACCAAATGGATATGATCTTTTTTTGGACCAACGCCGCGTCCTTCACGAATTTCAAGTGTGATACAACGCGAAACTAAATCCCGCGAAGCTAAATCCTTAAAGGAAGGTGCGTAGCGCTCCATGAAGCGTTCGCCTTCAGAATTGATCAAATAGCCACCTTCACCACGTGCTCCTTCTGTAATGAGACAGCCAGAACCATAAATACCTGTGGGGTGAAATTGCACAAATTCCATATCCTGAAGGGGTAATCCAGCCCGTGCAATCATTCCGCCCCCATCACCCGTACAAGTATGCGCTGATGTTGCTGAAAAATAAGCACGTCCATAACCACCGGTTGCAAGAACAACCATTTTAGCAGAAAAACGGTGTATTGTACCATCATCGAGATTCCACGCCACAACCCCCGTACAAACCCCATCGGTCATGATGAGATCAAGCGCAAAATATTCAATAAAAAATTGCGCATTATGCTTTAAGCTTTGACCATAAAGCGTATGTAAAATGGCATGGCCTGTACGATCAGCAGCTGCACAAGTCCGTTGAACAGGTGGACCTTCACCAAATTGTGTTGTATGTCCACCAAAGGGACGCTGATAAATTTTCCCTTCTTGCGTTCGGGAAAAAGGAACGCCATAATGCTCTAATTCATACACAGCAGCAGGAGCATTACGCACCAAATATTCCATTGCATCGGTATCACCCAGCCAATCAGAGCCTTTTACGGTATCATATAAATGCCACTGCCAATTGTCAGGTCCCATATTTGAAAGCGATGCGGCAATTCCCCCTTGCGCTGCAACGGTATGTGAGCGAGTTGGAAAAACCTTCGTGATACAAGCTGTCTTTAATCCTTGTTCTGCCATACCCAATGTTGCACGTAATCCTGCACCACCTGCCCCAACAACAACAACATCGAATTGATGATCTACAGTGTGATAAGGGGCGTTACCTGCTTTAGCGCCCAAAGATGATCTTGTATCCGCCATATTTGTTTAACCCCCTAATGCAATTTTTAAAAGAGAAAAGATAATGACACCGCCCATGAAAAAACAAAATAAAATATTTAATATCAAAAAGAATAACCGAAAGCCTTCGCGTGGAATATAATCTTCAATCACCACCTGCATACCAAGTTTCATATGATAGAGGACTGAAAAAGTCATCAACCCCATCAAAATAGCAACAATAGGATGTGCAAACCTTGCACGCACAATACTATAATCCTTTCCTACAAGCGAAAGAATAAGAACAATAAAAAATATTAAAAGCGGTAGATTGATAAACCCTGTCAAACGTTCTCGCCAAAAGTGCTCTGTTCCTTCATGTGCACTCCCACGCCCCCGTACTTTTCCAAGTTCCGTTCGAAAATCTTTTTTCATGTCTCTTTTTACCCCCAGCTAAACAACGATATACCCAATGATCCAAATCATAAAAGTAATAATAAGAGAAATAAACACTGTCGCCCAAGCAGTAACTGTTGCCTTTTCTTTTGCCAAAAGGCAAGGTTTCAGATCCCAAACAATGTGGCGAACACCACCAACCATGTGATGAACCCCTGCCAAAGTATAAAGAAACAAAATACACAATCCAAACCAAGAACTGTAAATTTCGTTAATTGTTCTAAATGCCTCCTCCCCACAGGCAATAGCAATTAACCAAACAGCAAGAAAAACCGTTCCAACATAAAGGGCCATACCCGTAATACGGTGTGCGATGGACATAGCCATAGTAATTGTCCAACGATAAATACTGATATGAGGGGAACGAGGGCGCTCTTTTATCCTAGTTGTCTCTGTCATAAAATATCCTGACCTGGTTTTTGCAACCGCAATGAACAAGAAAGTTCACACAACGTGATCAAACATTATACTCTCTCGTTTTTACTTGTTTGGCATCTCAAGATACCGATATTACAGGTCGGTTGTCTCAAATAACGGATTAAAGGTCACGCATAAAAAAAACCGATTACCTCACGGACATGATCCGCAAAACTTGCCTTAATCTAATACACTTTTATCTTAACGTCAAAGGTCTAACATTTTTTATCAGATATAAACAGACATTTTTTAAACTATACTTATTCCGTTTGAGTATCCACGACATGTGCAATGATACCCTGCACTTCACTCAATTTATTTTATTAAGAATAAAAAAGAGACAAAATTTGGATAGGTCAAATATTTTCATCTCCCCTCTCCGCCTTTTACAACCCTTTTAAATGACAAAACGAATCACAAAAGACACAAAGAAGCGGCATAAAAGCCGCTTTTGCATAAAGTTTAAGAGTTTAACCGATATAGTTTTTACTCAGCAACATGCATTTCAACATCCGCGTTTACAGGGGTTGTTTCTACTTTTTCAACTCCCTTTTCACCCTTTTTTCGATAATCTCTCTTTTCAGCAATACGGGCAGCTTTACCTCTCAAACCACGAAGATAATAGAGTTTTGCCCGACGCACTTTACCACGACGCACCAGCTCAACAGCTTCAATCAAAGGAGAATAAACAGGAAATACACGTTCGACCCCTTCACCATAAGAAATCTTACGAACTGTAAAGGTCTCATTCAACCCACCACCGGAACGCGCAATACACACCCCTTCATAAGCCTGAACACGGGTCCGCGTACCCTCCGTCACACGCACCATGACACGGACAGTATCTCCCGGTTTAAAGGCTGGAAGTTGGCGCTTTTCTTCAATTTTTGCACATTGTTCAGCTTCAAGCTGTGCGATAATATTCATTTTTTTATCCTTCATGTTCTTTATTGAACAGTCAGAGCGCTCAACTCTTACCCAAAAAGCCTTATACTACGCAAAGATACTCTTTAGGCTATGTCTTACACAGGAGCGAATGCACCATTCCTTCATTTTACTTTTGGAACTATAGAAAACCTTTTATTCAAAATTCTTTTAAAAAGAGAGCCATGCAATACACCACCTTATCCTATGAATCAAGTTTTCTGACGATTTTTATCATAACGCGCATAAAGATCAGGACGACGTTGACGTGTTAACAATTCGGCTTGTCTTTGACGCCAATCTGCAATCGCTTTATGATGGCCTGAGGTCAACACAGGCGGAATCGCTCGTCCTTCGAAAAGAGAAGGACGCGTATATTGGGGATGTTCCAACAAACCATTTTCAAAACTTTCACACTTTGCAGAAGCTTCATTTCCCATCACGCCAGGAAGAAGACGGATAATAGCATCTAAGATAACCAATGCGGCGGTTTCACCCCCTGAAAGAATATAATCACCAATAGAGACTTCCTCTAGTTCACGTGCTTCTATAACTCGCTCATCAACGCCTTCAAAACGTCCACAAACCAATGTTATGCCCGAATCACCAGCCAAACGCCGCGCATAAGCTTGATCAAAAGGGCGCCCACGTGGACTCATCAATAATCTTGGCGAATTCTGTGGACAACAATCAAGCGCAGCCGCCAAAACATCTGCCCGCATCACCATACCAGCTCCCCCGCCAGCAGGTTTATCATCAACGCTACGGTGTTTATCCAAAGCGAAATCTCTGATCTGCACCGTCTCCAGAGACCAAATTCCGCGCTCTAAAGCTTGCCCTGCTAAAGAATACCCTAAAAAACCAGGAAACATTTCAGGATAAAGAGTTAAAACGCGCGCCTGAAACTTCATTGTTATTTTTTCATCCTCATTTTATTCAACAAACTCTTTTAAATAAAAATGGCATAAAAAATTAATATAACGCTATAGCGTTAATTAAAATCTTCTTAACCTACAACCTATTTAACACGGTCCTTTTCGTATTTACACTTTCAAAAAAGACTCTAAAACTTAGGAATATTTCGAGATAAAATGCTACAATATCTGCTTAAAATATTCTCTTAATCTTTTCACACTTTTCACTTTTTATTGACAAAATTCACCCGTTATTTTTCACTTTCACCTTTATTTTTATAGATTCAAGCCATTTCCTTACTGATCACTTTCTCTCCCACTGCTCAGGCCAGCAGCCATGGGATCAACAATAAGAAAACCAGAATCCATACAAATTTCTGGTACCGCTACCTTACTAAAGGGAATAAGCACTCTTTTACCCGTATTCAAACCTATTTCAAGCAAATCACCAGCCCCGAAATTATAAAAACCACATACTTCTCCTAAGATTTTTCCCCCATATTCTTGAACACGCAAACCTATTAAATCAACTTGATAAAATTCATCTTCATCCAAATCATCAATCAATTGATCACGCATCACATAAAGGCGAATTCCTTTTAAAGATTCAGCATCATTACGACTATCGATCCCTTTAAAATGCACAATCGCGTTATTTTTTTGTGTGCGAAGAGTTACAATTTCATAAGAACGCCCCATATCATCATAAAGAGTCCTGTAAGATTTAAAGCGCTGTGGCTCGGCACTTAAAATTTTAACAAAAACATCTCCTCTTATACCGTGAGGCACACCAATAATGGCAAGATAGACTTTATTTTTAAGCTTTTCTTTATTATACTTCATGCAAAAACGTTATCTCTCAAAAATGAACCCTCAATCTTGATCATTTCTATTCAATCTTGTTGCCATATGAGACAATCTTCCTAAAAGAGCTTTCTTGGTAACAAAAACAAATTAATAAAGGAGAAAGTCTTATGGCAAATATTATGCTATTTTACAAAGATATCACGCCAATCAACAAAGTTTCCCATAAAAATCTAAAATTTGCGCCACCAAGTGATATGTCTTTTGCCAAAGATACGCACTGGGTTCCTTTAGCAAGTACTGAATATTTTCAAGCAGCCTTAGACTATCCTATTTTGTTTATGTGCGCTGAAGATGAACAAAAAAAACGGCACTATACATCGGCCGCTCTTGTTGGTCTATCTAATGATGAAAATGACTATATCGCCTCTGATAAAAGTTGGAAAACCAATACTTATGTCCCCGCTTTTGTTCGTCGCTATCCTTTTGTTTTAGCACAAATTAGCAATGAAAAAGAACTTTCTGTTTGCTTTGATCAACAGTCAGGAATGTTTAATGAAGTTGCAGGAACAGAACTTTTTAATTCTGATGGCTCTATTTCTCCTTTTATGGAAGAACGTATTCGTTTTCTTGAAAGTTTTAAAATCGCGATGGAGAAAACCTCTGAATTTATTGACGCTCTTGTGGAAATGGATCTTCTCAGTCAAAAGTCAATCAATGTGAAAAATGATCAAGGTCTCTCGGCGCAATTGGAAAATTTTTGGGTTGTTGACGAAGAAAAATTGAATAAATTATCGGCAAGCCAACTTGCCAAACTTCATAAAAATGGCTTTTTAGGATTAATTTTTGCACATTTGATGTCAACGCATAATCTTTTAAAAATACTCTCTCTTAAAGGTGAAAAGCAACTTATCAATCATGAACAACAACCTGAAAAGAAAAATGGTCTGGTCGACGATAAAAAATCTACAAAGAAAGAGACCCTAAACTAGATAATGCCTATAAAAAACGACAAGAGAAAAGATGAAAATAGTCCTCTCATTCCAGCCGACCATGCGGTTTTAACTGCAAGGAAAAACTGGTTAGAGCATCTTGTAAAAACCCGTCGTATGTCCGTACAAACAGCACAGGCCTATGAACGTGATACGCGGCAATTTTTATCTTTTCTCTGTCAACATTTAAGCCAAGCACCAACTTTCACAGATCTTGCTCATTTACGCGTCAGTGATTTGCGTGCTTATCTTGCTTATCGACGTACAAACAATGTCAGTGCGCGCTCTTTAAGCCGTGGGGTAGCAGGCATCCGTTCTTTTTTCAAATACCTATCTCGCGAAGGAATCGTCAATATTCCCGCAGCTCAGCTTATCCGAAGCCCCAAACATCCAAAGTCGCTCCCAAAACCTTTAGCGGTACAATCAGCTCTTCACGTTGTCAAACAAGAAAATCAGCTAGAAAACGAACCTTGGATTAACGCGCGTAACGCAGCTGTCCTTATGCTTCTCTATGGCTGTGGAATGCGAATATCAGAAGCCTTAAGCCTTACACCAGAACAATTTTCTGATCCTGAAAAAACAAGTTTATTCATAACAGGCAAAGGGAGCAAAACACGCCTTGTCCCTCTCATCAAAATTGTTTACGAAGCTGTACAAAATTATCTCAAATGTTGCCCCTATCCTTTAAAAGATAACCAACCCATGTTTCGCGGTGCGCGAGGTGGTCCCCTACAGCCGGCTATCATTCAAAAAACTGTACGCAACTTACGAGCACACCTTGGTTTACCAGAAACGGCCACTCCCCATACATTGCGCCATTCTTTTGCCACCCATCTTTTATCACGAGGGGGAGATTTGCGAACAATTCAAGAACTTCTTGGGCACGCGAGTCTTTCCACCACACAAACCTATACCCATGTTGATACAGATCATTTGTTGGAAATTTATCAAAAGGCCCATCCTCGTTCTTAAAAACGCCTCATCAAAAAAATTAAAGTGTTTCAACCTCAAGTGCCAAGGCATGGACACAAGTTGCTAACTCTTCTTGTAAAACTTTATAAATCGCTCGATGGATTTCTACACGCGTCATTTTGGAAAAAGAAGAAGATAAAATTTTTACGCGAAAATGTGTTTCTCCTTTACCATCAAAAGCATGTTCATTATGAGGATGTCCCTCATGAAGATGACTCTCATTAATCACTTCAAGTTTTTGCGGATGAAACGCATCCTGAAGCTTTTTCTTAATTATTGTTTCTATAGACATTTTTCATTCCTTAACAAAATGAACGTGTAAAAATAAACTTTTTTCATATTTAAAATAAGTGTGAAAACAAATTTTTTAAAAGTCAATTCTTGTAAAATTAATCAATTTTGCATAAACCAATAATATGGCAATAACATCTAAATTATTCGATTCAATTCGCATAAGCTCAAATAAAAAACAGAAATCTGAGCCAGAAGTGCAACAGTGTCAGTGGGAAGGGTGTGAAAAGACAGGAACCCATAAAGCACCGGCAGGTCGAAATCACGAAGGACAATATCTACATTTTTGTATTGATCACGTGCGTGCCTATAATAAAAATTTTAATTACTTCTCGGGTCTTAGCAATCAAGATATCGCAAAATTCCAAAAGGACGCACTTACAGGGCATCGTCCAACATGGCCTACAGATCTTAGTAATGGGACAGCGAAAAAAACTGCTGCCAATTATGCAAAGATTCGCTCTGGAACAGCAGCTTATCAAAATCGTATGCGTGATCCTTTTACGCTTTTTACGGGACGGCATTCAAGAAATAATTTCTCACGAAAATTAAAGCCCTTAGAAGCAAAAGCTTTTGATACACTGGGACTACAAGCAAACGCTTCAGCAGAAGATATCAAAATGAAATATAAAGAGCTGGTAAAAAAGCACCATCCTGATTCCAATGGGGGTAATCGTGCTTCTGAAGAGCGCTTTCGCGACGTTTTACATGCTTATAATTTACTTAAAAAATCTGGTCTGTGTTAAAAAAACGCGCTGATATGAACCCATTCTTATTGAGATCATCACTCTTTATATAAAACATTCTTATCTTCACAAAATGTGATAAAATACGTTAAAACGATCTTCCTTCATCTCTAAGGCTTTCGTTAGAGCATTGCATAAATGCTCTAACTCTTGTATCGTCTTCTCATGAAATAAATAGCGTTCTTTCCCAGCCTGAAACATTATGATAAATCTTAACCTTGAAAATACACCCGATATTACCCTTTGTGCTCGCGACTTGTTTCATATTGAAACAGATATGAAAGTTCCTGCTTTTAGTACAAAAAGCCCGCATGTTCCTGATATCGATCCCGATTATCTTTTTGATCCGCAAACAACTTTAGCGATTCTTGCAGGTTTTACTTTTAACCGTCGTGTCATGGTTTCCGGCTATCACGGAACAGGCAAATCAACGCATATTGAACAAGTTGCAGCGCGTCTCAATTGGCCTTGTCTTCGCATTAATCTCGACAGTCATGTAAGTCGTATCGATCTTGTAGGAAAAGATGCTATTGTTTTAAAAGATGGCTTACAAGTCACTGAATTTAAAGAGGGCATTTTACCATGGGCTTATCAAAATAATATTGCTCTTGTTTTCGACGAATATGATGCGGGACGTCCTGATGTTATGTTTGTTATCCAACGTGTCCTTGAAAGCTCTGGCAAACTCAGCTTACTTGATCAAAGCCGCGTTATCTCTCCTCACCCAGCATTTCGTCTTTTTGCAACGGCCAATACTATTGGGCTTGGTGATACAACAGGGCTTTATCATGGTACCCAACAAATTAATCAAGCCCAAATGGACCGCTGGTCTATTATGACGATACTTAATTATTTACCCCATGATAAAGAGGTTGATATTGTTTGTTCAAAGGTCAAATCTTTTCAAACGGCTGAGGGGAAAAAGACAATTTCACAAATGGTTCACGTTGCTGATATGGTCCGCCAAGCTTTTATCAATGGGGATCTTTCAACAGTCATGAGCCCACGCACTGTCATTACTTGGGCAGAAAATACCACAATTTTTCAAGATATTGGCTTTGCCTTCCGATTAACCTTTCTCAATAAATGTGATGAACTCGAACGTGCCAGTGTCGCAGAATTTTATCAACGCGCCTTTGGACAAGAGCTTCCCGAATCACTCATGCAAGGTGTCTTGTCTTAAAGGAATATGTCAATTATGACGATCACCTCTAACGACAACAGCAAAAATCAAATAAACAATCCTCCCCTCAATACGCTTAATAGTGGAGCGTTTAAGAAAGCTCTTTCCACTTGTATGCGTGCCATTGCCGGTACATCTCACCTCGAAGTTTCCTTTAATCATAACCGTCCATCTTTAAGCGAAAATTGTGCACGTTTACCAGAATTACCACAACGCGCTACGGATAAAGATATCACCATTACCCGTGGCTTAGGTGATTCCATGGCTCTGCGAAAAGCATGGCATGATAACCGCATTCACATGCAATTTTCTCCACTAGAATCAGAAGCACAGGCTATCTTTGATGCCCTTGAACAAACACGTGTTGAAGCAATCGGTACTTTAGCCATGGAGGGGCTTGCACAAAACCTTGATGTCATGCTCGCTGATAAATACAAAAGAGCCCATTATGAAAAGATTAGTAACCAAAGTGAAGCCCCTATCCAAGAGGCGTTAGCCCTTTTATTGCGCGAAAAAATAACAAAGCGTGCAGCCCCAAAAGAAGCAGGTCCTGTCTTAGAATTATGGCGCCAAGAACTTGAACAAAAAGCTGCAGCAGAGCTCAATGAACTCACGCATCATATTTACAATCAACAAGCTTTTGCACAGATCGTTCGCCAAATGCTTGCTACCCTCCAAATGACGGTGCAACAAGATGAAGCTTCTAACAGTGAAAATGATAAAAAATTAAAAAACGAATGTGAATCTCAAGATCAAACAGCAGAAGAAAATAAAAACAAAAAACACACTCAAAGTGAAGAACAAACCAGTACTGAACAAGAAAGTGATGATCAAGACGAAGGAAAAACACAAGCGACACAAACAAACGATATTGATCAAACTGACGGAGAACAAAAAAATGGCCCTTGGCAAGAAAAGCCAGACAAATCCAAACGTCTTTTTTCCGATTCAGAGCAAATGGAAAAACTTGGCAATTATAAAATCTTCACCCGTCAATTTGATGAAGTCTTGGAAGCAACTGATTTTTGTTCTGAAAATGAATTAGATCACTTACGCCGTTGTCTTGATAAGCAAATTAATCATCTTCAAAACATTGTTGGACGTTTAGCCAACCGTCTCCAGCGGCGCCTTATGGCACAACAAAATCGCAACTGGAACTTTGACCTTGAAGAAGGATATCTCGATACAGCAAGGCTCCCACGCCTGATTATTGATCCCATGCAGCCTCTTTCTTTTAAAATGGAAAGCAATACCCAATTTCGAGATACGGTTGTTTCACTCCTCATTGATAATTCTGGTTCAATGCGCGGACGCCCCATTAGCGTTGCCGCAAATTGTGCTGATATTTTAGCACAAACGCTTGAGCGTTGTGGTGTTAAAGTTGAAATTTTAGGTTTTACCACCAAAACTTGGAAAGGGGGAAAATCACGTGAAAAATGGCTTGAGCAACATAAACCTCATCATCCTGGACGTCTGAATGATTTGTGTCATATCATCTATAAAAGTGCAGACACCCCATGGCGTCGTGCACGCCGCAATCTAGGTTTGATGATGCAAGAAGGATTACTCAAAGAAAATATCGACGGAGAAGCTTTAATTTGGGCACATCAACGCCTTTTATCACGGCGTGAACAACGTCGCATTCTCATGGTTATTTCTGATGGTGCCCCTGTTGACGACTCAACACTATCAGTCAACGCCAGCAATTATCTAGAAAAACATTTACGCGCAGTGATTCAAGAAATTCAAACCCATTCCCCCATCGAGCTCATTGCCATTGGCATTGGTCATGACGTCACCCGTTATTATAAACGTGCTGTAACAATTATGAATGCCGAAGAGCTTGCAGGTGCCATAACAAAACAACTAGAAGCACTTTTTAGTGATAAAGCACCTCAAACTTTATAAGAAATAACCCCGCCTTAAATCAGCAACAGGCACATTTTAAAAACTATTTTTATCATTAAACCATCGGAATTTGATGGCTAACAACCTGAGAAGATAATCCCACAAATTGAATATCAAACTTTAAGGAAGCTTCTACTTTACGAGACGCATGATGCATTCTAAAAGAAATACCCCATCCATCTTCAAAAATTATAATAAGTTTGTTTTTACTTTCTTCCTTTATTGAAACTGATAAAATTTTGCTTGGAATTCTCCATTTACGACCATATCCTAGAGTACCATTCAAATTAAAAGACTGAATAATCACCCGTTT
Source organism: Bartonella saheliensis (assembly GCF_902162175.1). NCBI lineage: Bacteria > Pseudomonadati > Pseudomonadota > Alphaproteobacteria > Hyphomicrobiales > Bartonellaceae > Bartonella > Bartonella saheliensis. The sequence goes on along the minus strand of NZ_LR607197.1, from coordinate 86,322 downwards.
TTGTTTAGATCTCGTATTTATCATAATCTTATAAAAATCATAAGAACCTATAACATACTGAAACAATAGTTTAGCAAATTTATCTTGATAATCTAAACAAAGCCTTTGAAGTTCTTTAGAGAAAGATTCTAAGATTGGTAGATAAATTCTACTTTCTTTATCACCTATGCCTCTAGAAAACATTTTCTTAATTTCTAAGCTCTATTAAATAATCAAAAATGGGCCTAATTCCACGAAACTAAATGCTGCTACAAGGATAACCTGTCCATTCTTTACCAAAATCTATTTCACTGGAAAGGCGAGGATGTTTGATAGCGCTATGATTATGTTTTGCAGAAATACCAATAGGATTTTCAGGAACTTTTAAAATAATATCACGGACATCTCCTTTGATCCCAACAGAATCTTCTTGAAGAACAATAGTTTTCGTATTTCTAATATTTTTATCATGTAACTGTAAGAAAACCGCTGCTTCAATAGAAGCAAGATTTAAAAGTCTTTTGTCAGTATCATTAAATAAATTATAAAAAGATTCCGCTACTTGAAAGGATGAATTAAATTCTATAGGAGCCTTTGTTGTTTTTTAAACCCTGCGGCCAAAGCATATTCAAAGGCTTTTCTATTTTCTACTTAATTTATACGATTTCCTAAAGATCCTTACTCAAAATTACAAGTTCATTTGACTTTTTATTGTTTCCCATACCGTAAGTCCATTCAGGATTCAGTATTTTATGTCCTTTATAAAGTTCTCTAACTTCCACACAATCATTATAAGATAAAACCCACCCCTGACGCTTTCTTAAAAGCTCAGCAAAAGCCTGATGATCAAAAAAATTATGTTTATCTCCTTTTTAACCGTAAAGTTTTTGATTAATAAGATATGGAGGACCTCAATAAAGAAAATCATTAAAGTGTTTAGGAATATTTTCTGTAAAATCTCTGTGTTCCACTGTAAAATTTTCAATCTTAAAATCTTTAAGCTATTCAATAGAACGATAATTGAATCAAGAAGTCCAGGAGACATACCGCCAGAAAGTGTTGTTCCAAAAAAAGAAGAACGATTAAGAGCAAAAAAAGTGGCAGCAATCTCTAATTAATTTTTAATACTCCCAAAAATTTTTTGGAGATTATAAAACATTACAGGAGTCATATCTTCATATTCTCTCACTTTTTCTGCCAAAGCTGAAGCAGCTTGCAAAAGCATCTACCAAAAAATAACAAGCAGCTTAAAAGCATCATAAGCATAAACCTTTGTTCCTATTTTTGCTAAGATTCATTCAATTGAACCGCCTCCTACAAAAGGAGAACATAAAGTTTTTTGTTTCCTTATGTAGTTATTAATAATCATAGGAACAGCACGACTCTTCCCTCTAGGATAACGAAGAGGTGATTTCACAATAGGTCGTTCAATAGGCTTTTTCTGTTTTTTCAAAGAAGTTAATATAAAATTATCAAATAAAGCCTCTCTTGGATCTCTTTAATTTATCATTTTATTCATACTATCAGCTCCAAGTATCGTATTTTCTAACTCACAATATATCTGAAATAAACACTCGAAGCATTTGCCAAATTTTACAGAGAGCGCATTACAACGGCTTGTAAAGCACTAGCATATCTGCGCAAACATTTGCTTCTAAAATAATGATAAATACCAGTATCGCCACACTTTAAAACTGCCAAAAAAACTGCCAAAATTTGATCCATTGGTATTTAATTTTCTATTTATACACTACTCAAGTATGTATCAAATTGCTTTTATCTCTATAAGAATTAGGCTTCTTATAGCTCAAATAACCACTTGTAAAAAAATAAAACTCCTAACAAGATATTTCTTAGCTTTTATAAGAGCTTTATTATCGTTTTTAATACTGATGAGATACTCTTATCTGACATTAGATCAGTCAAAGTCATTTCCATACACATCATAAGCAGAAAGTATGTACAAATGAATATCATTTGACAAAAGAAGCAAAATACCTCTTATAAATCTTTAAAAGGCAGCCATTACAGAATATAATGTATAATCGTTTTTCCTTTAGGAAAACAAAAAACAAAAGGCATCATTTGTTACAAGCAAAAGAGGAATCCTCCTTTGCGTGACTTTTATAAAGAGGGAGTTTCACAATATTAAGAATTGTCCCATAAGGAATCAACATCAACAGGCTCATAATAATTTTTACGGAGAAATCGCCAAAAGCAAGCGAGAGCCAAACTGGTATGCTTACCCCTCCCAAAACAGTGCTCTCTACCAGTGAGCTATCAGCATAGCCTGTCATCTGATCAAGAATGGCAAAAGAGCTCGAAAAAGCAAGAGAAAAAAACAACACTGTATCCAACGCCGAACCAACCAACGCCGCTGCTAAAGGTGCTTTCCACCATGTTTTCCGTCGCAAAGGCGTAAAAACAACAATATCAAGGAGTTGCCCAAATAAAAATGCCAAACTAGAAGCAAGTGCAAGCCGCGGTGTTGCCAATATCCAAGAAACAAAAACACCGGCAAAAAAACCAGCATAAACCACACGCCGCGCAGCAGATGGACCATAAAAACGATTGGTCAAATCATTGATGAGAAAAGCAAATGGATAGGTAAAAGCCCCATAAGTCAAAAGCTCATTCAAACCAAACCAATAGACGGGATACTGAACCAAAATATTAGAAGCAGTAACCGCAAGACACATTGCTAAAATAGAAAAAACAACGTATCTTCTCTTTTGCTGTTCTAATAAAAGACCGCTTGAAAACATTTTTTTTAACCTGGGGTATGGAACCAATAAAATAATAGAGCGATCAAAGAGAAAAGCCAAAAAATGAACTTCTAGAACGAAGATCCGTGATTAGAGCATCAATCCACCAAAGATAATGATACGAACAATCACGCTGCTTGTTCAGCTTTTTGCTCGCTTTCTTTCTCAGCTTTTTTCTTAATGATTTGGCGTTTTAACAAACGCGCACGTTGCGACAATTCTTTATCGTCTGCCTTGACCAAAAAACCATCAAGACCACCACGATGTTCAACAGAACGCAATGCATTTGCTGAAATACGCAAGCGATAACTTTGCTGCAACACTTCTGAAATTAATGTCACATTGCAAAGATTTGGTAAAAAACGACGCCGAGTCTTATTATTCGCATGGCTAACATTATTACCATACAGAACCGTTTTCCCTGTCAATTCACATGCACGAGACATAAACTTCACCTTTAAACTCTAAGAAACTTTCAAATCCCTATACCCCAAAGACACAATGAATGCAAATCGCGCATAATGCGACCTTGAACGGGCATTATTGGGAAGTTTCCTTCTAATAGGGACTCGACAACAAAAGGTCAAGTCTTTTATAAAACCTTTTTCATCTCTTTCTGGCTCATCCTTCATCTTTTTTCAAAATCAAGGCGTATAAATTCCGCTAAAAAACGTACAAAATGCTTTTTTAAAAGGTATACCGTGTTAGAATAAAAGTTTATTATCCTGAAAGAAAGCATATATCATGAGCAAAAAATCCCCCTCCATGACAAAGCTTCAAGGAAATTCTTGCCGTTTTTCTTTCCTTTTATTTGAAACTTTATGCGTTTGTTTTTTTCTTCTCTTTAGTGCATTAGGCATATGGCAAGTACAACGGTTAAACTGGAAAACAAATCTTATCACCAGTGCCAATCAGCGCGTCCACTTAGCCCCCATAAAAGCCCCTAGGAAAGATCAATGGGCAGAGGTTACTTTTGAAAAAAACGAATATCAACCTGTTGTTATCACAGGAAAATTTTTAAAAAATAAAAATATTTTAGTCACAGCTGCTGCTCAAAATACTACAGGCTACTGGGTTTTAACGCCTTTACAAACCGCAGACAACACACTAACTTTTATCAACCGTGGCTTTATCCCCATGGATGAGCGTAATAATTTTCAACATTCAGAGCCATCGCATATACATGCCTCATCTCAGAAAGATTCTACCACAAATACAGAACAAACGACAATTATCGGTTTATTACGCATGAGTGAAAAAAATGGATTTTTTCCACGCAAAAATAATCCTGATAAGAATATATGGTATACGCGTGAGCTTCCCGCTATGGCGCAAAAACTTGGATTATCCACTGTTGCCCCTTATTTTATTGATGCCAGAAAAACATCTCCACAAGCAAATCTTCCTGTCACTGGTCTTACGATGATCCATTTTCGGAACAATCATCTTGTTTACGCAATCACGTGGTTTATCTTAGCTGCTGGCATGTTAGGTGCTTTTTTCTTTCTGCTACAGCAAAAAGTTAAAAAATAACAAGTAAAATATCCATTCCCAATATAGTTTTCATTAAACTGTTTGGCTTATTTCATAACAAAGAAGATCAATACTTCCTTCTTCCTCTCAAATACCAAACATTATTAAAGTATAAAAAGAATGAGCATCCCGACCTCACACCTTCTAATTACAGATCATGGATCTAATGAATTTGTTATACTATTAACGAAGGATTTACACGACACTCTTCACAAGACAACCATAAGTTGATTCATTGAAAAATGCTTACTTTAAAATAAACGCGCGTGAATGCACACTATAATAGCATTTTATTTTGCATGAAAAACGTGATCTCATTAAAAAAGCAATGCCCAAAAATGTAGGACAATATGTCATTTTCACTCTTAAAAAAACATTGTTATCAATGCTTTTACAAAAACATAGAAATTAAAAATGACAGGAAAAATGAGCAGGCATTTCGACCGTTATAATTTCATATTTTTGCTGATTATTTCCCATCTCTCAAAGATAACTCAAACGGGTATGTGGAACATTCTTGCCTTTATCTCACAGACAAAAGCGAATACAACAGAAAATGTGCAAATGCGTTTTGTATTTTAAGCCTGCTATGAAGATAAAAGATTGAGTTAAATGAGACTTTATACCTATCATAATACCTCCAATGACGACATTTTACAGTATAAGAACAAAGAGAGTCATCGTATATTTTAAAAAGATAATTTATCCTTTCAGTGTATTTTGCTAAAGGCTTGTGCTATGAATGTATAAACTTGTTTTTCTGGAATTTTAACTCTTTCATTGTTTAAGGCTTCTGTTATGGGTGTTGTTGCCAAAAATTTTTCTATACCTGATCTTCATCAGGTTCGTCGTGTTCTTCTTTCTGTGTCTGATAAAACGGGTGTGGTTGCCTTTGCAAAAGCCCTTCATACGACTTACAATATTGAATTGATTTCAACTGGAGGAACAGCCAAAACTCTCATAGCTGCTGGTTTACCTGTAAAAGATGTTGCTGAAGTTACTGGATTTCCTGAAATAATGGATGGGCGTGTAAAAACACTCCACCCTTTGATTCATGGTGCTTTGTTAGGGGTAAGAGAAGATCCTAACCATAGGGAAGCTATGGAAAAGAACAACATTCATGGAATTGATCTCTTGGTGGTAAATCTTTATCCTTTTGAAGAGACACTCCAATCGGGAGCTGATTCACAAACGATTCTTGAAAATATTGATATCGGTGGACCGGCGATGATTCGCGCTGCGGCAAAAAATTATGCTTATACCGGTGTTGTAACAGCGATAGATGATTATGATTCGATTCTAGAGGAATTAAAACAGCATAATGGATGTTTAAGCTTATCCATGCGCCATCAATTAGCAATGCGCGCTTACGCGCACACTGCTGCTTATGACACGGCAATAGCAGCATGGTTTGCACGGGATTTAAAAATTGAAACACCATCATGGCAGAGTTTTTCTGGTCATCTTGAAAGTGTTATGCGCTATGGTGAAAATCCACATCAACAGGCAGCATTCTATCGCAATAATGAAAAACGTTTTGGCGTTGCAACAGCAAAACTTTTACAAGGTAAAGCACTCTCTTATAACAATCTGAATGACACAGATGCAGCCTTTGAGCTTGTGGCAGAATTTGATCCGCAAAAAACCGCTGCTGTTGCTCTTATTAAGCATGCCAATCCTTGTGGTGTTGCGGAAGGAAAAAATTTGAAAGAAGCTTATTTAAAAGCTCTTATGTGTGATAATGTATCAGCATTTGGTGGCATTGTCGCTTTAAATCAAACCCTTGATGAGGAATGTGCAGAAGAGATTGTTAAAATTTTCACGGAAGTGATTATTGCGCCTGATGCAACAATGGCGGCACGTGAAATTATTTCCAAGAAAAAAAATCTTCGCTTGCTCATTACAGGTGGCGTCCCTAATCCCCATTGTGGAGGACTTCTTGCAAAAACACTTGCAGGAGGCATTTTAGTGCAATCACGTGATAATGTGGTGGTTGATGATCTTAAATTGCAAGTGGTGACAAAGCGAGCACCAACTCAAGATGAAATGCGTGATCTTCAATTTGCTTTTCGTGTAGCAAAACATGTTAAATCAAATGCTATTGTATACGCAAAAAATAGTGCAACAGTTGGTATTGGCGCTGGACAAATGAGCCGTATCGATTCAGCAAAAATTGCTGCAAGTAAAGCCGCAGAAAGTGCAAGGAGGGCAGGCTTAACAGAAACTCTCACAAAAGGATCAGTGGTTGCATCCGATGCATTTTTTCCTTTTGCAGATGGTTTATTAGCAGCTGCTGAAGCCGGTGCAACGGCAGTCATTCAACCAGGAGGCTCCATGCGAGATGAAGAAGTTATCACTGCTGCGGATGCTCAAGGGTTAGCCATGGTTTTTACAGGAATACGACATTTCCGTCATTAATATAATTGGGATGATCTCCTCTTCATATAAGACAAACATTTCAAGAAATTTTTCATAGATCATATATCGGTTGATAACTGTTAAAATAGGAGCAGTTATTCAATCGAGGGAGTCTACGCGTAATAAAGAAGTTATCACCACAAAAAATGCATATATTTAGCTATTGTTTTAGGAATAAGATATCACCGTTATTAATAGATTTAATACATTTCCCTTTTACATGAAACCCATATTAAAGAGGTTTTGTTCTTATACGTAGATGCATACCTGCTATGACATTATAGCACAAACTATTTTTAATAATATGCTCTATCTTAAATCAAGGAGTGTAACAAAGTTTGAGTACAGGACATGAATATTCTACGTTCTTATAGTAATTGGCGCCGTTATCGCCGAACCATTAATGCGTTGAGCCGTCTTTCAACATATGAACTTAATGATCTTGGCATTTGTCGAGGTGATATTGATTCCGTTGCGCGGCGCTATTCGCGTAAATCTTTCTAAGAGTTGTTTGAAGAATATTTGAGAGAGTACTTTACTATAAAGAAACGAAAACTTTAAGGCTTGTTATTATAACTTCGTTTTTAGTGTGATAATACTTTAGTATAATAACACAAGGTATAATAACATAAAGCAGAAGGTTTTTTTGGGGGTGTCCTGCTGTAATATCGTTTCTTAAATTCTCAATGTTTCTATGACGAACGGCTTTTAAGTTATCAAAAATGTTCATTATTTTGCGTGTTTTATGGAGGATTCTACTGTATGAGTATCTTATTCCAAATCTATTTATATTGGATCAACTAAAACTCTGTCCTCTTGTACATGACAAGCAAAAAGAATCTGCGTGGAATGAAATTGTAAAAAGAAACTAAAAATACCTATAATGAACCGTGTCAAACGTCAAGAAGACTATTGCAACATTAAAAGCAGCTCTAGGGGTGTAATGATGCCAGCGTATTACTCTATAAGCGGCCATAATGGGACCAAAACCAAGAATATTGATCACGATAACACTCTCCAGAACTTTTTGAAGATAAGCAATCGTTTAATTTTCTCTTAACACCTTTAAAGAATATAGATTCTTAAAATCAGTACCGATCTGTCAATAATGGTCTTTCAACACCTCCATTTCCACTAGAGTATCCCCTCTTTTTAGCACTAGCACATGAGATTCTATAAGCAAACTTTGCCTCAAAATATTCATTCCACACACTTACAAAAAATACTTCCGTGTAAAAAAATTTATACAATCCTTCAAGAGGATATGCCCCCAATAAACGATGATGTTTTAGGACATGAAAATAAAACGCAATAGACGATAAAAACAATGTTTTGATTTTTTATCAAACGGCTTTACGAATAAAACGCCAGCGAACCTTTTCCTGAAATGCAGGGCGAAAATATAAAACGATCTGCTGTGTCCGCTGTGGACCTGCTAATTCCGCAAAATCAATCGAATCTTCAAGACAAATATCCGCATCAGGCGAAATAAAATACCATACTTGCTCGCCCGCTACGTGTTCGCTCTTTACCGCTAAACACACACGCTCACCATCATAGTTAACATCAACTTGTGGATGAAGATGAAACCGAACAGCAACATGATCTTGTTCACTTTGCGTCCTTTTATGTCTCTTTCCCTCTTTATTGGGCATAAAAAAGCGATCAAATCCTTCGATCATATCCCCATTCGTCGCCAAAATAAGACCACGCTCATGAATAAGATTAAAGGGGCGCACATAACCATTATGGCTCGCAATAAAACCTGTTTTCTCAGAATCCTCTATACGGTGCACTTGAACTTCCCTGGGTCCATCAAACAAAAGGGAAGCGCCATTTTTCTTTTTTTTGTAAAAAACGCCCACCGAACAATCATTAAGCGTCGCTGTTGAATGGGCAGCAGTAACACGGCCTAAATGTCGATAGTCTTCCCGCCCATTAGGGTTAATGCCAGTATTGATAATAAAACGGTGTCCTTGTGAAGACATTTCAAAAGACAAACATCCTGCACAAGCTTGCTGTGCTACAAAGCGTGGTGGAAATTTTCCCGTATCGGCAATAATTGTTGTTTGATTGGCTCTTAAGCGCTGAAACCCTGAATAACGCGCATAACTAAAAGGATGACCTCCTGTTTCATCAAGCTCCAAAAGTGTCGATAACCGTTCTGAAACGAGGGGACCAACCCCATTAAAATGCGCCAATGTTTGATCCTCATGGATAAAGAATCGCAAAGCTGGCAACATACGCTCAACAGAATCAATCAAAACACGGGGTGCTGTTTCATTGCTCCGCATAAAAAAGTAACGTAAAGATAATAAATCCGATAATAAATTAAGCAAAATGATAGGGCTACGGGAAATATGCCCACCATCAATCAAAATCTGAAGCGAAAGCTCTTCTATAAGCGTGTTTTGTACCTTTTTTTTCACGGCCAGCGAAACAGGCAAAGCAAGAGATGCGAACGTCAAAGCTGTTGCTGCTTGTAACCGTTGATCATTGTGCTCCATACCGCAAATTATTGCGCGTAAATAACGAAATTGCAAACCAAGCGCACGTAAAAAGCGTTTTTCAAATCGCTCGCTTGCCCCTTCTAACAACATTTTTGAGTGACAAATCCACGAGATCAAACGCCGTGCGACAACAGGACCGCTCCAAGCAAGCCCTTTTACCTTTTTTCCAGCGTGGTTCAGCCAATCTTCTAAAAGAGAGCGCGCATGCGCCGCAGCTAAATCACTTTCTGCTGCTTGCATATGGCGCAACCAATGAAAATCATGCAGAGCCGCTTCCCATTCAGGCGTTGGCGCAACCAATGAAAAAGGTGAAACAGCACCAGAATGAACAGTATGACCCGCAAAAGCAAAACGACCGTGATAAAATTCATGCGCCATCATCGGATCAGCCACATGCAAATCAATGGGATGAGCTAAAATTTTATGAGGACGAAACCCTGAAAACCGCCAACGAAACAATGGGCCAATCCATAAACGCCGCACAACATGCTGTAGCGTATCGATACAGGCTGCTATTTTTACCTGAGGAGCTTTTACCGCAACCGCCAAAATTCCATCTCCATCTATGCTGAATCAAATACAATTTCGACCATTTTTGTAAATGAAGCGTTAATTAAGCAATTTTTCGCAAGCGCGCGGCAAAAAAACCATCCATTCCTAAAAATGCAGTTTTCTCAGCATCAAAATTTTTATGACAAAAATCGGCCGGCGTCGTGCGCAACATCCCCTCACCAAGCAAATGCGCCAGTGCTCCCATTTCTTCTGAATCAATAGGGTCTAAAACAATATCATTGCGTGTTGATAAAATTTTCTCAATAAGATCTTCACCTTCTTCTCGAGCCAATGAACAATTGGAAAAAACAATCCGCCCGCCCGCCTTTACCAAGGCAATGGCGGCGATAAGCAAATCATATTGCAACGCTGCTAACTTGACGACATCATCCATCGATTTTGTCCATAAAATATCTGGATGACGACGGATCGTTCCTGTAGAAGAACAAGGAGCATCAAGAAGAACCGCATCAAAAAGCTGTTTGGGGTGGAAATTTCTTACATCCCCCTGCCAAGTATGAATAGAAAAATGGAGCCGTTCCATATTTTCTTTTAAACGCTTGACGCGATTAGCAGAAAGCTCAATGGCGGTCACCTCTGCTCCCTGCAAAGCCAATTGTGCTGTTTTCCCCCCAGGACTCGCACAAAGATCAGCAACATTTTTACCCCGAAGCTCTCCTAGTAAACAAGCAGGCAACGCTGCGGCAAAATCCTGAACCCACCACGCCCCCTCACGATAGCCCGGTAAATCAGAAACAGAACACACCAAACGATTCAATCGAACAGAACCATTGGGCAACACCACACCGCCAAGCTTCTCAGCCCATCCAATACAATCAGATTTTACGCTCAAATCAAGCGGAGGCTCCACACTTTGAATTTCTATAATTTGACGCGCTTTCTCTATTCCATAAGCTGAGACTAAAAGCTCTCCAAACCACACTGGAACACCTTCAATGGTCGGAATTTGTTGGCGTAAAGACGCCGCCTCACGCGCAACATTGCGCAAAAGAGCATTTACCACCCCTGAAAAACGGCGCATACGAGGATCAAGTTTTGCTGCACGCACAGCTAAATCAATAGCCGCATGATCAGGAATATCAAGATAAAGAATTTGCGCCACACTGATATGCAAAAGATGCTGAAGTGAAAGTGCTTGTGAAGGTAAAGGACGCGCTAAAAAGCGTGAGAGAGCCTCCGCAATCGACCCTCGATGACGCAATGACGTTGTCAAAATAGCCCGACACAATAAACGATCTCGTTGTGAAAGTTTTAAATATTGTGGGTGTCCATGTTCATTATCCGTCAGACCAGAAAGAGGCGTATACTTATCAACAACCGCCCCTAAAAGACGTACACACACCTGTCGAACAGCCAATCCTGGAACATCTTTTTCAGACACATGCCCCACTTTTTTGTGTTTCAAAATAACACCTTTATATCCCTGCCTCCTCAAGAGATTCCCCTAAAAATCTCCTCAAAAACTCTATGAACGAGAACTTTTTGAATTTTCATAGCGAAGCCAAGAAGGACGTTTTGTAACCCGCTGAAAAGTATCAACTTCTTTCTCACCTAATGTATAAGCCTGACCGCTACGAAAATCTTCATAATTCATCCCGTTGCTTTTTTTATTTATAGCGTCTTCTTTATTCCATCCGCCACTTTCAGCAAGTACCCCTTTCATCTCTTCTGCTTGCCGATAAAGAGCAGCAATACGATTTGCCGTTGCGGGATGTGTTGAAAAAAGACTATCCGCTCCCTTACCGCTCAAAGGATTGATAATAAATAGATGCGCTGTTGCTGGATTATGCTCTGCTTCTTCATTGTAAACTCTATGTCCCCCATCAGCAATTTTATGCAATGCCGAAGCCAACCATAAAGGATTACCACATATTTCAGCGCCTCTACGATCCGCAGCATATTCACGCGTACGACTAATAGCCATTTGTACGAGCATTGCAGCAAAAGGTGCTATGATGAGTGCAATCAATCCTCCAATTGCCCCCCCACCATGAGAATCTTCCGAAGAACTACGCTGTCCTCCCATAAAGAAAGCAAAATTACCAAGCATTGAAATTGCCCCAGCAACCGTTGCTGTTAGAGTCATGGTTAAGGTATCACGATGCTCAATATGTGCGAGCTCATGCGCCATAACGCCAGCAATTTCTTCTGCACTTAACCGCTCTAACAAGCCGCGGCTCGCAGCCACAGCGGCATTTTGAGGATTACGTCCTGTTGCAAAAGCATTCGGCTGCGCACTATCAAGCACATAAACCTTTGGTTGAGGAAGAGAAGCTTTTTTAGCTAAATCGCTTACGATTTTATAATAAACAGGTGCGGAATGCTGATCAACCTCACGCGCCCCATACATACGTAAAACGATTTTATCTGAATTCCAATAAGAAAAAAAGTTTAAACCACCCGCCATTAAAAGAGCAATGATCATGCCACTGCCCCCTCCAACAAGATAACCAACCCCCATAAAGAGAGCCGTTAAAAAAGCCAAAAGCATGGCTGTACGCATTATGTTCATTACTCAAAAAACTCCATGATAAAAGTCTACCAATACTATATGATGGTGTTTTCTTTCTGCTTCTTCAATGGAATAGGTGTAAAATGAATAAAAAAGATGAAAAAACAAGCCCAAAAAATTCAACTATCGTTCAACAGCAATCTCTTCCTCCCGCAGCGCAACGCGCCCTTAAAGAAGCTGAAGAAAGGCGAAAAGACGAAGCAAAAAAAGAACAACCGTTGGAAAATGGTGGACGCGGCGGCAAAGACCCTTCACGCTATGGAGACTGGGAAATTAAAGGCCGCGCCATCGACTTTTAAAGCTATTGATTTTCAAAATTGAACTTAAAAAAAAACCAACACCGTTTTAAATAAACACCCCTTTAAAGAAGATCCGTTTTTGATTAGCAAAAACGGATAATATTTATTCTTCTAGAAGTTTTTTAAAGGCGTTAATTAAGCAATCATACTTCTTATTCTGAAGCAGATTCTGCATCAGCCGCAGCTGCTGCTTCTTCTGCTGCCTGCTTTGCTGCTGCTATACGCTCTTGTGCTTTTTTACCCGGTTCACCTTTATGTGGGTTATTGCGAGTTGGGCGCTTTTTTAAACCAGCCGCATCTAAGAACCGTAAAACGCGATCTGTTGGTTGAGCCCCTTGCCCAAGCCAATATTGGATACGTTCTTCATTAAGTTTCACCCTCGGTCCATCTTTAGGCAACATTGGATCCCATGCACCAACACGTTCAAGAAATCGCCCATCACGCGGACTACGAACATCCGCAACAACGATATGATAATAAGGACGTTTCTTTGAACCTCCACGGGACAAACGAATTTTCAATGCCATATTTTTCTCCTATTGTCAGCTCTGGCTTTCGTTTAAATTGACTTTTTTTGTTTTTTGCTCTTCAGCAATAACTTCATGATGACGCACAACTTCTTTAATAATAAACTTTAAAAATCTTTCAGCAAAATCAGGATCAAGATGACTTTCCTGAGCCAATTGTCGCAAACGTGTGATCTGATGTTGCTCACGCAGAGGATCTACTTTAGGCAAGTCATAACGGGCTTTTAAGCGTCCAACAGCCCTTGTACAACGAAAACGCTCTGCTAAAATATGAATTAAAGTTGCATCAAAATTATCAATAGATGCTCGTAAATGTGCTAATTCGTTTAATACTGTTTCCTGCATCATATTCCTTTCCCTCTTTGCATCTTATTTTTTCTTAAAATGCTGAGGAAGTTTTCCCCTATCGGCAATGCCATTAGAAAGACCAGGAAATGTAGGATCACGTCCGGGAAGTCCGGGCAAGACCTTCCCTCCATGCCCATTTTCAATCTGTTTTTGAAACGTTGAAAGTTGCTTTAGATCCAATCCCGATAAATCAGGCACAGCTGAAGAATCTGCACCTCCCATCCCTCCAAAACCCATTTTGGAGCCAAGTCCTCCTAACATTTTTCCCATCAAACCACTTTTTCCTTTACCACCCATGGCTTTCATCATATCAGCCATTTGGCGATACATCTTCAAAAGTTTATTAATATCAGCTGCCGTTGTCCCCGATCCCTTCGCAATTCGTTGTTTGCGGCTATGTTTTAAAAGCTCTGGATTCGCACGCTCTTGGGGTGTCATGGATGAAATAATAGCCAATTGACGATTAAACAAACGATCATCAAGGCCGGCAGCCGCAATCTGCTCTTTCATCTTACCCAATCCTGGCAACATGCCCATAATACCGCCCATTCCACCGAGTTTTTTCATTTTCTGCAACTGTTCTGCAAGATCATTCAAATCAAATTTTCCGGCCTGCATTTTTTTTGCAAAAGCAGCTGCCTTTTCATGATCCATTGTTTCAGCAGCTTTTTCAACCAAAGAAACAATATCCCCCATTCCGAGAATACGATCAGCAATACGACTGGGATGAAACTCTTCCAAAGCCTCTATTTTTTCACCAGTTCCAATGGCTTTAATGGGCTTGCCTGTCACAGCACGCATGGAAAGAGCTGCACCCCCACGCCCATCACTATCCATCCGTGTTAAAATAATCCCTGTAATCCCTACACGCTCATCAAAAGAACGCGCAAGATGAACAGCATCTTGCCCCGTCAAACTATCCGCTACCAACATAATCTCGTGAGGAAGAGAACATGCTTTAACTTCAGCCAATTCAAGCATCAGAGCTTCATCAATATGATTACGTCCTGCAGTATCAAGAAGAAGCACATCATAACCACCCAATTTAGCAGCTTGCACAGCACGTGATGCAATATCAACGGGCAATTGTCCCGCAATAATAGGCAAAGTTGCAAGTTTTGCTTGTTCTCCCAATTGGCGCAATTGCTCCTGCGCAGCGGGACGACGTGTATCTAACGACGCCATAAGAACTTTTTTATTGTGCTTATCAGTAAAACGTTTTGCAAGCTTTGCTGTTGTGGTGGTTTTTCCCGAACCTTGCAAACCAATCATCATGATAACAACGGGCGCTGGTGCATTCAAATCACTCAGAACGCTTTCATTTCCAAGAATACGAACCAACTCATCATGAACAATTTTAACCACCATTTGGCCGGGTTTAATTGATTTAACAATCTCAGCTCCAACAGCTTTTTCCCGCACCCTATCGGTAAAAGAACGCACAACATCAAGAGCAACATCAGCTTCCAATAAAGCGCGCCGAATTTCACGCAGCGCCTCTGCAACATCCTGATCTGACAAAGCGCCGCGCCCCGTCAAATGAGACAGGATAGAACCAAGTCGCTCTTGCAAGGATTCAAACATTATTTACCTCATTGTTTCCGAACAAAGTTGCATAACAAACAAACCAAAAGAGCATCCGAGAACGCATCGCGCCGTCGAATGTTGACCTCTGAGATCTCTTCATACCCTTGCATTGGGGTCTCAGTCGGTGGCTCCAAGTTAATTTTGTCACTGAAAGCTTGCTCCTTCAAACAATAAAACCCCAGCTTTGTCAAGTTTTATCATAAAATGTCTTTTTATACGAAGAAATAAAAACAGCAAATATTACACTTCAAAACTTTCAACTTCAACACGCATAAAGCACCCTGTTTCTTGTTCCATATTCCATAATTCCCCGCTAGAGATATCAAACCAAACCCCATGCAATGTTAAAATACCTTGATCTTTTCGGAACTTTATCCATGGAAATGTCTCTAAATTTCTCAACGAATGTCGAATAGAAAGCTGCTCTAAAGCCATTTGTTTTTCTGGCCAAGACAGCGACTTATTATTCAAAACGATTTCTGCGGCTGGCGCTAAAAGACTAATCCATTGACCGATAAAATCATTTGACGATAAAGATTTACACGTCTCCTTAAGAGCTGTAAGAACGCCTCCACAATGGGCATGCCCAAAAACAACAATATGTTTCACCTCAAGCAATTGTACAGCATATTCAAGAGCCGCTGATGTTGCATGATATTGGTTATCAGGAGAAAAAGGGGGAACCACATTTGCTACGTTGCGCAGGGTAAAAATTTCCCCTGGTTTAGCATCAAAAATCACTTCTGGAACAGCACGCGAATCACAACAAGCAATAACCAAAACTTCAGGTTTCTGTCCCTCAATTGCCAATTGCTGATAACGTGCTGTTTTATATAAAAAATGATTATTTATAAAGTTTTGGTAACCACTTAAAAGTCTTTCTGGTAAACGAGTCATATTCTCTTTACTTCTAATTTTTTCTTTACTTTCATTTCGTATATTTAAAAAAATAAACTATTACCATACAAAAATACTAAAAAGTTCCTTTTGTTGATGCAAAATATTGCTTTAAAATGCAAATTATTACTAAAAAAGAGCAAAAACAAAGTCATTCTTTTCAAATAAAGAGCTATTTTCTTTAGGAGGAAAGTGTTACAGTACAGAAAATTATAATGGTCTTCTTATAATATGAAGACAAGAAAAGACCTCTAAGAGCAAAAGGGAGAATAAATGTGTTACAACAAAAAACAATAGAAACAAAAAACACACCAGACAAAATAGAAAAAATCCTTTTTGCTCAAACCGATAAAGAAGATATTGCTTATTACGAAAATAAAGAGCTTCAAAAAGCCGCAGCCATCGCAGTAAAAGCTTTTAATCTCCATAAGGCAGGAGAAAATACTATCTGCTTTGAACAAAATTTAACCCGCAATAACAGACCTATAACTGTTATCACTCTTGTCAATGATAACAAACCCTTTCTTCTCGATTCTATTTTAAATCTCGTCAATCAACACAAAAACCATATTTATTTGATTGCACACCCTATTCTTGATAGTGCTTCTGGAAGACGCATCAGTCTAATGCAAATTCATATCGAGTCTTTAAACAAACAGCAGATACAAAAACTTGAAAATGAACTCACCTTAGTTCTTAAGCAAGTTAATGCTGCTGTACAAGACTGGAAACCTATGCTTGAAGAAGTTGAAAAACATATTCATGCCTATCAAACCAGCCTTCCCTCACGTTACAAACAAGAAGGCGAAAAGGCTATTGAATTTCTTCACTGGCTCACAGATGATAATTTCATCTTTCTTGGCATGCGCACCTACAACTTCATCAAAGATCAGAAACCTATAAAATCTTTCACAACAAGTAACGTTGAACTTGGTATACTCGCGGATACTTCCATTCATATTGTTGACGATGAAAGTATGAAAGAACCACCCCAGGAAGTCTTATCCTTTATGGAAAGTGACGACCTGTTTATTGTGACAAAAGCAAACAGCCGCTCCAAAATTCACCGTTCTGTTTGGCTCGATTATATTGGTCTTAAAATATTTGATAAAGAAGACCAGCTCTGTGGAGAATTACGCATTGTAGGGCTTTTTACCTCTTCAGCTTATACGCGCTCTATTTTGCAAATTCCTTTTTTAAAAGAAAAAGCCCAAACCATCATTCAACGCCTTGGACATAATCACGCTGATTATTCAGGAAAAGCTCTTATCAGTGTTTTAGAAACCTATCCAAGAGATGAAATGTTTCGTGTTGATGTTGATACACTAACAGAAAATGCTAAACTTATCTTGCAATTAGACGAACGTCCACGTTTGCGGGTGCTCGTCCACACTGATTCTTTTGGACGCTTTGTTTCTATCCTTGTCTATGTACCCCGTGACCATTACAGCAGCAGCCTCCGTGAAAAAGTTGGCGAACATTTTGTTGAACTTTACAAAGGCGACTTTTTTGAATCCTATCCGCTATTTTTGGAAAGCACTCTCATCCGTGTCTATTACATTATCCATCGCAAAGTAAGCGAAACTGTCCCAGTTCACGAGCGCGCCACACTTGAGCAACATGTCCGTTCAATCGCACGAAGTTGGGAAGATAGCGTTCAGGCCATCGCTCTTACCCACAAAACAACAGAAGCACAAACCCGCCTAGCCAGTCAATTTCCCAACAGCTATCGTGATTTATTCTCAACAGAAGATGCCATTAAAGACGCCGGACATATTCTCAGTCTTCATGATGATAACCCCCTTTTTGTGACCTTTTATCACGCGAAAAACAAAGAAAAACAGAACATTTCTCTTCGGCTTTTTCACCGCCATGAAGCCCTTGCTCTTTCCAAACGCGTCCCACTGCTTGAAAATATGGGGTTTCGTGTTATCGCTGAACAAACCCTTGAATTACCAGATGGCAACGGACAATCTGTATATCTTCATGATATGCAACTAGAGAGTACTTTCCAAATCTGTCTAGATTTTGAAAAAGACGGTCAAAAGCTTGCCGAAACTTTTGAAGCCATTTGGGCACAAAATGCTGATAATGATGCCTTTAACGCGCTCACTCAAACGGCTGAGCTTGATTGGCATGAGATTGTTATTCTGCGCCATTACGGGCGCTATCTTCAACAAGCTGGAATTCCTTACTCGCAAGACCGTGTTGCCCAAACTTTAAATGCTTATCCTGACATTACCAAAGAGCTTTATGCTTTATTTCATTTAAAATTTCATCAAAGCCATACAGAAAAAGAACGGGAAAAAAACCAGCAGATTATTCAAAAGCGCATTGAAGAAAAATTGCGGAAAGTAACTGGTTTAGATGATGATCTTATCTTGCGCCGATATTGTAACCTTATTGATGCGAGTTTACGAACAAACGCCTTTACACCTCTTAGCAATGGCAATCCACGGCGTATTTTAGCTACCAAATTAAATCCGCGCCAAATTGAAGGTTTGCCTGAACCACGTCCTTATCGAGAAATTTTTGTTTATGGACCAGAAGTTGAAGGAGTCCATTTGCGTTTTGGACCTATCGCTCGTGGCGGAATTCGGTGGTCTGACCGCGCACTTGATTATCGCACTGAAGTGCTTAGCTTAGTCAAAGCCCAACAAGTTAAAAATGCAGTTATCGTTCCTGCAGGGGCAAAAGGTGGATTTTATCCCCATCGCCTTCCTCAAACAAGTGATCGTGCTGTTATCATAGAGGCAGCACGACAAGCTTATACGAACTTTATAACAGCTTTGCTCTCCATCACAGACAATCTCATTCACGGCAAAATAAGTGCGCCCCACAATGTCATCTGTCATGATGACCCTGACCCCTATTTTGTTGTCGCCGCCGACAAAGGAACAGCAACCTTTTCTGACACAGCCAACGCCATCAGCCAAGCAAACCATTTTTGGCTCGATGATGCTTTTGCCTCTGGTGGCTCAGCTGGTTATGACCACAAAGAAATTGGAATTACAGCAAAAGGTGCATGGGAAGCCGTCAAAAGACATTTCCGAGAATCATTTAATCAGGATATTCAAACAACGCCCTTCACCTGTGTCGGTGTTGGCGACATGTCTGGTGATGTCTTTGGCAATGGAATGCTCCTTTCCAAACAAACAAAATTGATTGCTGCTTTTGATCACCGCGATATCTTTATTGATCCAGATCCGAATATAGAGGAAAGCTATGCAGAGCGTGCACGTCTTTTCAAACTACCGCGCTCAAGCTGGCAGGATTACGACCAAAGCAAATTATCAAAGGGCGGCGGTATTTTCTCACGAAAAGAAAAAACCATTACGCTCTCCCCTGAAGCAGCAGAGGCCATTGGTTTCGAAAAACAAACAGGAACCCCCTTTGAAATTATCTCTGCTCTTCTCAAAGCCCCTGTTGATCTTTTATGGTTTGGTGGCATTGGGACTTACATCCGCGCCACAACAGAAAGTGATGCCCAAGTAGGTGATCGTGCAAATGATGTCATACGCATTACCGGAGAACAAGTGCGTGCAAAAATTATTGGCGAAGGGGCTAATCTTGGTGTTACACAGCGTGGACGGATTGAATATATCTCAAATGGCGGTCGCTGCAATACGGATGCTATTGACAATTCTGCTGGTGTGAATTGTTCTGATATTGAAGTCAATCTCAAAATTGTTCTTGCATCAGCACTTCGTGCTAAAACACTCACCCGCGAAGAACGCAATAAACTCTTGAAAAAAATGACTCCTCAAGTCGAACAGCTCGTCTTACGCAACAATTATCTACAACCCCTTGCTCTTTCTTTAGCAGAAAGCCAAAGTACCGCTGATTTACCCTATCAAATACGCTTTATGCATGATTTGGAACAAAAAAAGCTTTTAGATCGCAGAGTTGAAGTACTCCCTGATGAGCAAGTTTTACGGCAAAGAATAACACAAGGTAAAGGTCTTATCCGTCCAGAACTCGCCGTTATTTTTGCCTATGCTAAATTAACGCTCAAAGAAGAAATTGCTCACAGCCCCATTGTTGATGATCCCTATTTCAACGCAGCCTTACTGAATTATTTTCCAACCCAAATTCAAGAAAATTTTGAAAAGGAAGCCATTAACCACCAATTGCGTCGTAATATTATTGCAACGCTGATTGCCAACGATATTGTCAATCGTGGAGGTCCCACTTTTGTTAAGCAACTCCACGATGCAACAGAACAAAAAACTGAAAATATTATTCGTGTTTTCATTGCCATCCGTGATGGTTTTGAAATTCCTCACCTGTCTGATCAAATTGATAAGCTTGATAATAAAATACCCGGTCTTGTCCAAAACAAACTCTATGCAGTAATGACCCCAATGCTCTGTGAAACAACAAATTGGGGGTTACACAACATGGATCTCTCACGTCCATTAGAAGAAATTGTAAAAACAATAAAACAAGCCCGTAATGTTATTGAAAAAGAGCTTATGCATTCTCACGATAACGATATTAAGCAAAAGATTGAAGAAAAAACACGACACTACAGTGAAGAAGGAGCTCCAAAAGCATTAGCAAAACAACTGGCTCTCTTGGAAGCCGCTCCAATCATCTGTGATATTTCTTTAATTGCAAAACAAAGTAATAGTGATCTTATCAAAACCGCCGGGATCTATTTCTCACTTGCGCAAATCATTCGTATAAACCGAATTAACGAAGCAAGTCGTATCATTCCTGTAGTAGATTATTATGACAGTATGGCTTTAAGCCAAGCCAAAGAAAGTATTTCCGAAAGCTTACGACAGATCGTCACTAAAATTCTTAAAAATTATGGAAAAAAAGAGGATCCTTTTACCACTTGGAAAAAAACAGAAGAAGATCATATTCACGATGTCACAAACCGTATTAGCGCCCTTATTGAAAATGATCTCAATATTTCTC
Organism: Bartonella saheliensis; assembly: GCF_902162175.1. Classification (NCBI taxonomy): domain Bacteria; kingdom Pseudomonadati; phylum Pseudomonadota; class Alphaproteobacteria; order Hyphomicrobiales; family Bartonellaceae; genus Bartonella; species Bartonella saheliensis. Next base: position 65,448 of record NZ_LR607197.1, on the reverse strand, counting down.
GTTTTACTTTTGCAGCAGGGTTGATTTCTCAACTGCAAAATACTGGCTTTCAAACTTAACGTGAATATAAAACGATCTAGTTAAAAACTTCCGTTCCATCCCACCAGAACAAACCAGCAAAGATGGAGCGGGAGTATTCCTTTTGAAGATAAGGCACCCAAAATAAAAATCCCGCTCATTATCACAACAGAATTACTTGTAACAATTTCAAAACGACAACAAGAATAGATTTTAACAATTGATTTCTCAACGTAAAAACATCAACTTTCAGATTTAGAAGTAGGACAAAACGGCTAAGATTTTATCCCTGTTCTATCCATCCATAACCAATACCAATGTATCTTGATAGTAGATTTTATACCACGTGAAATTAGATAGCAATATGTAAGAACTTATTGTTTTTTTTACTATTTTTTACTATTAAATATACATTTCAAAAAATGATAAAAATGGCAAAAATCGAAATTTAATAGCAAAAAGGATGATGGACTTTGAAAGTCTTTCAAGCCCCTTGGATAGCCCCTAAAAAATCATTTAAAAATAAAATGAATTAGTACAAAAATTAAGTCAAAATATATAAAATTTGCTAGTGAGTTATAATCAATAAGGAAAGAACAGAAGCACTCTTCCGCATTTTTTTAGACAGATCATCCCCTAAAACAAGGTTTAAAGATCATTAAGCTTGCGCAGACAATAAACGCTAGCGAATATCAAAAATCCCTATAGATTGAACCAAAAATAAATTCAAATTCTGCTATTAAATATTCTTCATCATTAAAATATAATGCCTTGATTTATAATCATAACTTTATCATTTTACCTATTAAAAGAAAGCTGCAGTATCCCAAGTTTTTCTTATTTCAAATCTGTTTATATTAAAACAATCAAAAACCTCTCCCCCCTTGTATGTTGCGCATGGGGAAAACCATATAGATTACTGATCAAGAAAAAGCTAAAATGCCTCTTATGAACCGTTTCAATGGCTCAAGAACTTATCACAACCCCCACACGAGCTGACAAATAGTAATAGCGTGATGATGCTGGCTTGTGACTCCATAGGTATAAAGATGGTAGTGCTTAATAACCTTATCATTATACCATTTACGGAGCATTATAAAATAAGAAGCACTAGAAATATTTTTTAACAAATGCAGAAATATGTAATCAAATATATTTTACGTAGAAAACATGATCCCATTAAAGAACAGGAAAACAAGAGAGTACGCGTCATCTATTATTTAAAAGACATGGCTGTAAATAATTTTGGAAAATGTATAAAAATAACCGTAAAAATGAACGTCTATTATTTTCACCTTTATAACTTCATATTTTCCTCCAATGAGACTTTTTACTTAATTTCAGAGATTAAAAAGATATATGCAATATGCTTTTTTCCTCATAAAAAAGTCCACTAATACGCACCCTAGCACCTATGTAAAAAAACAATTTACCTTGTTTTAAAAGTCTACTTTTTTCTAAGAGAGTGCGTACTTTTTTGTTGCTTGCAAACCAACATTCAATCCTAATGCAGCAGCATGTTTTAAACAAATATTAGAAGATTTTAGTTCTTTACGATCTGTATCAGCTTTTATACACTAAACCGGAGCGGAGAAATTGCGTATCTCTATTTGCGTAATCTCTAAAACAGGTAAAGAAGCTAATTTAGAGAGAACACGAAGTCGAGGTATAAATCTATTCCCATCCTTACCATCATTTTTTAATTCAGCTTTACGGATTTAATAAAAAATATCGAGAGCAATATTTTTTAAATAATGAAGACTTTTGAGTGCCTCACGCTTTTGTTTATCACTTTCTTTAAGAGAATCACGACTTTCACATAAAACAAAGCGCCCCAAACAAAATCCGCTACATTACATGTTTATAAGCTTGTTTTAAAAAGATATCTCTCAAAGCACCCAAGTCCATTTTGTGCCAGCGCTCGTGAATGATATAATCGTAAATCCACTAAACACCATTATCTTTTATATTCATGAAGAAGTAAGCCAGCGCCCTCACACACTTTTTCAGCCCCTAATGTATCAATACCTTTAAACTATTGAAACGGTTCATAAGAGGCATTTTAGCCATTTCTTGGTCAGTCATCTATATGGTTTTCCCATTTGAGACATGCAAAGGAATAGTTTTGTTTGATTCAATATGAACAAGATTGAAATGAGAAAACCTTACGATTTTCAAGATTCTCATTCAACGTGTAAAACATGTGAACACTTGTTATAAAACAACACCTTTCCATACAAACGCTCTTACTAATATCTTCTCAAACCTAAAGTGGAGCAAGACGACCAAGTTCTAAAAATCCTAATTTAACCCACCCATGACTAATCGTTAAGGACAGAATGGGAGAGCCATCTGCATTTTTAGGCAATGTACTCAACATAAAAAGTAACGCTTGAAAATTATCCGTTTCTTCAGGAAACAGATGTTGCAAAGCCTCAAGAAACTTCACGTGCTGTATACAAACAAGTTCAAATGTTGCTGACAAATATCCTTCATCATCAAAAGAAAAAGGTCCACTAATATGTACCCCACCACCTGTATGAAAAGTCAATTTACCATGCTTTAAAATACCACTTTTTCCATACAGACGCTGTTTCCAATTTTTTCCTTCATTTTCAGACAGAAGAGAAGCATCATTTAAAATCCATTCCAAATTGCCATCAATTTTCGGAATTTCAACAGAAGAGGATATAAAAATTGGAGAAACATCAAAACCATCAAAAGTCATATTTCCTGAGAAATGATTCTTTTCTCGTTTAAAATCAAGACGCAAAAATTCTGTCGTTATTTTTTGAGAGACATTTTTGGGATCTAATCGCTGGGAAACTCCATCAGGACTATCTTGCAACAATGCCGAATCTTCAACATTTTGTTGTGTCGCCTTTTTATCTGTCGCTTTTGATTCCAATGCTTCTTGAAATTTTTGATCCTCAAGAGGAGAGAATTCAAGCCCTTCAGCGATCAACTTCAATGTCTGACTTGTTTTCCAATAAGGCTCTGTTTCAATCACCAACTTACGCCAATGGGATACGATGGAAGTTTTCCCAGAGAAAACAATTGATGCAGGAGAATCAACATTAAATTCGACCAAATAAGGAGCATAAATTGGTGCACCAGCTGTCAAGCGCCCCGTCGATAAAGAAACCCCGTATAAAGGCCAAGAAAATTGAAACTTGTCACAAACAACACCGATACGCAAAGGATAACCATTCTTGCGCACATTCTCACACACCGCCGCCATATTACCGGAAGATGCTTTTGCGGATATATCAGAAACATAATTTTCTATTTTACGTGAAAAAAAAACCAGAAAGCGCTATAAGCAAGGATCAGAGCAAGACAAAACAGCCCACATAATAAATAGCGCAAAGAAAAACTTTTTTGTGATGATGGTATTTGAGAGGACGTAGACAACTTTAAAACTTTCTTTATCTTTTGATTTTCACCCCACCCTAAAAGGATAAAGTTTCTTAAACATTCACCAAGTTTACAAACAACCCCGCTTCTTAATCTCGCTGGCTTTATCTGCTAATCACGTTATGGAGGTCATAATTACCATCCTAAAATACAGCATCCCACACGCTTAAGAAGCAAAATTTCTTAAAAAAAACCTTTACACCTTCTAACAAAAAATACCTTATATGTAAAGTTTTACATGCGCTGTCTATCTTTAGCCTTAAACAACATTCCTTTACAGAACAACAAGAATGACAATGGTAATGTATTGATTTACAATGATAATTTACTGTTTTACATATTGAATTGAGAGTCCAAAATATCGTAAGATTCTCTCATTTCAAACCTATTTCAGATTGAATTAATCAGAAACCATTTTCTTACACGTTAAAACGGAACTAACGTAGAGGTAAAAACGGTACAAGAAAGAATAAAAATGCATTTTTATGAATTGTCGAAAAATACCAAGAGCTTGTCGCAATATTAGGCGCTGAAAAAGTACGTGATAGCTACCTTACTCCTTCACAAGTGTAAAAATTGAAATGCTCTATAGATTTTATATTATTCCATGGGAGCTTTATCATTATACTTATTCATGGTCAGCACCGTAAAATGTGCTTGAGTACACTTTGAGAGATATCTCTTTAAACCAAGCCTTTAACTCTGCAACCAAATGATGCTCTATTTTACATGAAGGTCATGAGCCTACTTAAAAATAAGTACATCCTCACACAAATGCGGACGATGTACAAAAGATCTGCCGTAATGCACCTTCAAACCATTGGCTTAAAGCTCGATCATAGATTAAACGCCCTTTTAAATGTGCACTAGCAGGTTGAGCACCTTTTTCAGTCAATTTATGAGCCGAACGCACCAACAAACGCCGCATCATAGCGCGCGTAAATTCAGCATGAAATTGCAAGCCCCATGCATTGTTTCCATAACGGAAAGCTTGTGTAGGATATGTATGCCCTGTTGCCAAAAGCTTTGCCTCTTTTGGTAAATCATAAATACCTTCATCATGAAAATGATAGACCATTTCTGGCCAATTCATCAATTCCTTTCCTTGTGGAGTCACTTCAAGTGGGTACCAGCCCACTTCAACAGTCCCATCACTTCTTGTACCAACGCGTGCCCCTAAATTTCGCGCTAACATTTGTGCTCCAAGACAAATACCCAAAAAAGGCTTATTTTCTTTTAACGATAACGAAATCCAATCAATTTCCTCACCAATATAGGCTTCGCTGTCATTCACACTCATTGGTCCCCCTAAAATAACAACACCGGCATAATGCTCTAATGTATCAGGGAGTTTTTGTCCAAAAATAGGACGATAAACATCAAGAACAAAACCATTTTGTTGTAAAAATTTTCCTAAACGACCAGTATAGGGAGAGCGCCGATGAATAACGACAGCAATCCTTGGTTTGCTATTTTTTTGCTTTTTATCAAGACATCTCTGATTTAAAAACATTTTTAACTAACCACCTCTGCAACCGAGCAAAACTTCATTTTTAAAGCATAAGAGAATAATTTTATTGGACAAGATTGACGATAAATTTTTTTCTTCTACATTCATTGTTTCTTCTGAGAAAACATTCCAATTACCCCTATTGAGGCGATTTAAAATAAACGGAATTTTTTTCTCGATAAAGACGTGCCTTCTTCTTCTGTTTTAACTCCTGGATCATCAACATTTAAATGAATTTGGCTGAATGTTTTTGTATCTTGTTCTTTTATATCTTGTTTTTCCACCTGCATATTATGCAAAAAAGAATCATCTATAGGTGTTGATTCTTCAAGCTTCTTATCCTCAATCCCTTCAGCTTTTTCTACCATGTCCTTTTTATCTTGGCTGTTTGGCACAATATTGACCGCCTCTAATGTAAGAGAAGATACACGGGGAGGTGCCTTCCATTCAAAACAACCCAAACGTCCACTGATTGGAGAAACGGCTGACCAAGAAGAAAAAATAGACCCCTCACACATCCATACTGGATCACGTTCAGCACGAAGAGCTAAAGAAAGCCATTGACGCACATCACCTTGATTGTTCCCCTGTGCTTCTTCAATATCTGCCAATAATAAATAAACACTTTCCCGTGGATGATATTGCAATGCTTTTTGTGCCTGCTCTCTTGCTAATGTCGTTTCACCAGCATCTAAAGCAGCTTTGGCAATAAGAAAAGCTGACTCAAATGTATCTTTATTATAAGAAGCAAGTGTTTTGGCTCTTTTCAATCGCCCAATGGCTCCTTCTTCTCTTTCAAGATAAAGGGTTCCCAAATCAGGATGAGGTTCTTTCTGCCAAGCGGCTATAATCATTTTATCCGCTTTACGCGTTTCATTTAATTTATAGAGAATATCAGCAGCTATAATTGTTATTGGAACAAAATCAGGCGCTAATTTATGAGCTTTCAAAATGGCTTCACGTGCTTGTACTGGATGTGTATCAAATAGATGAAGAGCCTGCCCACTTAACAGTAAAACCTGTATATGCTGGCGCTCTGGAGTCGCGCGAATAGAACGCGAGAGAGCTTTTTGGGCTTTTTCAAAAACAGTAAGTGCCCGATCCCATTTACCCTCAGCACCCAACCGATCAAGCACCGCCTGATGTGCCCATACAAGTGCTGGCGATAAAGTCAGCGCCTCTTCTGCATATTGTTGCGCTGCCTCATAAGCTTTACTCTTCATCGCCTCACGAAACAAACCGTAAAGTCCAACCAGTTTTGTCGAATCTTCCTTTCTCATCTCCTCAAAAAGACCGATAGCCCGAACAGAGTTATTTTGTAAAGACAAGGTTTGTGCTTGTAAAAGCTTTACCAATGGCTCTTGTTTTCCTGCAAGATATTTAGCAACCTGTGCTTCCATTTTTTGCGCAACCATACCATCACCAGCAAAGGTTGCAAGAATCCCCTTTGAGAGAGCTTCATAACCGCGCTTTCGGTGGCGTTTATAAAAATAATTGGAAAAAGCACCCGGTATGGAAAAAAAGAAAGAGAATAACCACCACAAAAGCATCAGTATTACAAAAAACAAAGTCAGCACGCTTAACACTGTAAGCAATGAAGCAGAAAACCTGAAATTCAAAAATGTGAGGACAAAAACACCATTGTGATTAGCAACCCACCCAAAAGCTAATCCAAGGACACAAACAACAAAAATATAAATAAAAACACGTATCATCTGGAGCCTATTTACATCTTTGTTGCCTTAAAAGACCCCTGTTGCACAGAAAACAGCAATTGCTGCAGCAACTGTTGAACAGCAATATGTCTTTCAAGCTGCTGAACAAAATCCTTTGAAACATCTTTTGCATTTTGAGGTAATGATTGCCATTCGCTTAAAGCCTTTTCGTAATCACCTGCTTGAATGGCAACTTCCATGCGTGCTGTAATAGCCCCTAACGTCATCCCTTCAACATTTCCAATTGGTCGCGACACAACAAGCCCTTTTATCCACGCTAAGATTCGATCAAAAAAACCAGCATCTGACGTAACAATATTTTGTGTACCAACAATTGCATCAGCAACACGCGCAAAATCAACAGAGAGTTGTGCTGAACTTGGAAGACCTATAGTAGCTGTCTTTTGCAAGATATCAAGTCCATCAATCGAAGGTGATAATTGCTCTAACAGTTTTAATTCATTATTATACGATCCACCTCGCTCTACAGCATTTTTTAACGAACTGATCGCTGTAAAAAGTGCTGTATCTATTTCTTTTTTTTCATTATTTTTAACAATAATTTCTTGCTGTAGTGCTTCCAACTGTTTTTTTAACGAAGCAAGATCATTCGCATTGCTCTGCCCGACAGACAAAGCCATTTCTATTTCTTTTGACTCTCCAACAAAAGTTTGTACAACCTCTTCAAGAGCTTTTACTTTTTCCTCTAAATTCGCAAAAGCTTTTCTACTTTCTTTTTGCAAGAGTTCATCGTTTTTTATCGTTTGAAACTGTTGTGATGAAAAAGAAGAAAACGCTGTTTTTAACGCATCAATCTCTTGAAGCATCTGCTCCAATTGTTCTCTTGTTTCTTCACTTGTGTCTTTTGCAGCTTCAGCAATCTGTAAAACTTTTTCCCTTCCAACAGAATTTTCCTCAGAAGAAAATGCTGTTTTTAATGCATCGATCTCTTGAAGTATCTGCTCCAATTGTTCTCTTGTTTCTTCACTTGTGTCTTTTGCAGCTTCAGCAATCTGTAAAACTTTTTTCTCTTCAACAAAATTATTCACAAAAGGAGAAGAAAACAACCCCGCCCATTGAAGCCCCACAAAAATTCCCAAAGCAATGAGTCCCCCTAAAACCCCTGAAAGGAGTAACAAAATCCAAGCTGTACGAGAAGTACTTTGATCCTGATTTTGCATATTCTGTTTTTCTTGGACATGAGATTCTACAGAATTTTGTACTTTTTCTTCTGAATCATGGGAAACAGCTTCATGTTCAATAACTGGCTTCTTACGGCGCGTACCAGAATAATGTGATTTAACTTTTGGTTTTGAAGAATCGACCATTTTTGTCACTTTTTGTGCACACTTTTTTTCTAGTGGTAAAATAATAAAATGAAAAAAGTTTTAAAATGGAAGCTTTTCTCAAATATTTTGTTTTCTTTACACACTTTTCATAAAGCGTATAACTTTATAAAAATTTTATAAATAGCATTTTTCTCAAGAATATTTACAATGATAAACTTTAATAGACAAGTTTTTAAAAACATATATTCATTTTATACTCAAAAATACAGCTTCATTTTTTAATCAACAATGCCATAAAATTCAAAAAAGTGCCAAACAAAATTATTCTCTCGTAGAAAAATCAATTCTTAAGAGAAATACTTTGCATCTTTTTCTGTTCATGATACGCACGCAGGAAAGAAGGTTAAAAATAAGGTTTTTTTTAAATGCGTCTGTTGGGAATAGAAACAAGTTGTGATGAAACGGCAGCGGCTGTTATTGAATACAACAGTGAATCAAACAGCCGAATTCTTTCTAATATTGTTTGGAGTCAAATTGATCATCATGCACCTTATGGCGGTGTTGTTCCTGAAATTGCCGCTCGTGCCCATGTTGAAATTCTTGATCATTTAATTCTACAAGCCCTCACAGAAGCAAACATAAAATTAAAAGATATTGATGGCATTGCAGCCACCAGTGGACCAGGCTTGATAGGGGGGCTATTGGTAGGTGTTATGAGCGCAAAAGCACTCTCCCTTGCCACAGGAAAACCATTTATTGCCGTAAATCACTTAGAGGGACATGCTTTAACAGCTGTATTAACGCACAATGTCCAGTTTCCTTATTTATTACTTTTAGTTTCAGGGGGGCATACACAAACTATCCTTGTTCATGGAGTAGGAAACTATCAACGTTTAGGAACCACCATTGATGATGCATTAGGAGAAGCCTTTGATAAAACAGCAAAACTTTTAGGTCTTCCTTATCCTGGCGGACCAGCACTTGAAAAGGCAGCTTTATTGGGCGATAAAAATCGCATCCCTCTTCCACGACCTTTAAAAGGTGAAAAACGGTTAGATTTTTCTTTTTCAGGCCTCAAAACGGCTGTTCGACAAGCCGCAACAGCCATAGCTCCTCTTACAGAAAATGATGTTGCTGACATTGCGGCAAGTTTTCAAGCCGCTGTAACCGATACGGTGCGTGATCGCGTTCAGTTGGCTCTACAACACTTTACCAACCAATACCCTCTCTCTCATGAGCAAAAAAAGCATTCTCCTTCTCTAGTTGTTGCGGGCGGGGTTGCCGCAAACCAAGCACTTCGCTTAACATTGCAAAAACTTGCTCATCAACATGGTTTTGAATTTATCGCGCCTCCTCTTTCCTTGTGTACGGATAATGCAGCAATGATTGCTTTTGCCGGTGCACAAAAGCTTGCACGTGGAGAAACAAGCTCGCTTGATATTGCCCCTCGCTCACGTTGGCCCTTAGATGAAAAAGCCTCCCCCTTAATCGGGACAGGACGCCGTGGAACAAAAGCATAAGAAAATTGCTTTCCCTCACTTTTTTAAAGAACAAAACTTTTCACTCAATCCGGTCTATAAACAATCCAGATAGTTATTGAATCAATTTTCTTACCCAATTTTTTCTAACACAATGCTTCCATAGTAAGCGCGTTTTAAACCATCGCCCAAAAGACGATTGAGCATCCCCATAGTTGAGCAATTTTCAGTCTATTCTCCGATAGATTGCTATATTTTTCTGCTAAAAGATAAACAAAAAACAGATAATGCTCATTCTTTACACCATTTTAAAAATCATTATTGATGATGTTACCAAAATGCTTATAAAAATACAGAACAGTCTACGAAAAAGGTGAACGCATGGCTTATTGGCTTTTTAAATCTGAACCCCATAAATGGTCATGGGAGATGCAAAAGAAAAAAGGAGCTGATGGCGAACAATGGGATGGTGTCCGCAATTATCAAGCCCGTAATAATATGCGTGCCATGAAATATGGCGATAAAGGTTTTTTTTATCACTCAAATAAAGGTTTAGAAATTGTAGGCATTGTAGAAATATGTGCTGAAGCACACCCCGATTCTACAACCTCTGATCCACGCTGGGAATGTGTGGATATCCGCGCACTTTGTGACATGCCAACACCTGTTTCGCTAAAACAAATTAAAGCCAATCCCAAATTAGCAAATATGGTGCTGGTCAATTCCAGCCGCTTATCAGTACAACCCGTGACAGAAGATGAATGGAAAGAAGTGTGTTTGATGGGCAACCTTAAAAAGGAAATGCTTTTATCTTAAAATAATAATTTTTTTTATTCATTAACTCATATGGAAAAGTGTTTTATAACACAGAAGGACAAGCACAACGCATCCCTTTACGTGTTCTCATACGAATATACTCTTCCTTGTTTATTTTTTTATTCTGCACCCTTTCTCAAGACACTTTCCCCAATTGCACAAACACTCTCTTCATGAGACATCTTTTCAGAATACTCAACAATTATAGTGGACAACACCACAAGCACTAAACCACTCCCTTCGCATACAAATACGCCGAAAAAACAACAAAAATGACCATGAAAGCCTCCTAAACAGTGCATCTGTAATTAGAATGTTGTGTAGTTCTCTTCACGCTTAAAAACGCATCGCATTGCTTTGTAAAGAGCGTTTATGTTTTACATGTTGAATGAGAGAGCCCCTCATATCGTAAGATTCTCTCATTCCAAACCTGTTCTATGTTGTATCAATCAACATGCATGTTTTTATACGTTAAAAACAGAAAAGACTGTGTGGATAAAAAAGAAGAATCTCAAATACCAAGGGTAAGCAACATTGGAAGTAAGCTCAAATATAATGGCACCGGCTTGTTTCTCTATGCAACGTAACGATCCCATGGAAAAAACATACCCTAAAGTATAAAACAACGCTTCCAATCAATGTATAAATATTCTGTACACGAAAAATATATCTTCTTTTTAGCAAGCAACCATAGAAATCATAAAAGTTTATTTTTAAAAGACTTTCTTTTTTAACTTTCCTCTTTTAATTTTTCTTGCATGAAATCTCATTTTTCATGAAACTGCTCTTTATCAACAAGTGCATTAACATGCTTATAAGGAAAAATATGAACCACCATACTCTTTTAATCATTGAAGATGATGATCTACGTCCCATTTTGGTAGAACAATTGCAAATGCATCAAGAGTTTGAAATTTTCCAAGCAAAAACAGCTGAAGCAGGAATGAAAATAATCCAAGAAGAAAATATTGATCTCACCATTTTGGGACTTGAACTTCCTGATCTGGATGGTCTCAAAATCGTTAAACAATTACGCACCCAAGGATTTCGTGCCCCCATTATTATGATAACAAATGATGATACAGACTGCGATAGTATCTTAGATCTTGAAACAGGTGCCAATGATTATGTGACTAAACCCTTTCGCTTTGCGGTGTTATTAGCACGAATTCGAGCACAGTTGCGCCAATATGAACAAAATGAAGACACAACCATCCATATTGGCCCCTATACTTTTAAACTAAGACAAAAACTTCTTCTTGATCAATGCAACAATAAAATCTACCTTACAGAAAAAGAAGCAGCGATTATCAAATGCCTCTATTATGCTAACGATAAAATTGTCAGCCGTGAAACATTATTAGAACAAGTTTGGGGTTATAATGAAAACGTTATCACCCATACCTTAGAAACCCATATCTATCGTTTACGACAAAAAATCGAAAATGATCCCTCTAATGCACAAATTCTCATGACCGATCAAAATGGATATCATTTAAACCTCTAATTTAATATGGACTGTTTCAAAAATAATTTTAATATCTTCAGCCTTCCTTTGCATTAAAACAACAGCGAGATGAAAAAACGCTCACATATAATTTGGTTGGTACCGTATAGAATTTTCCTCTATCAGCACTCTTATGACAAAAAACTATTCTGAAAATATTCCAACATGAGAACCCGCAACAGAAATACTTTCCACCCTCATAATATATTTGGCAACTTCTGCTTCATATGCTTTTGCTTTCTTTAAAAATTTTAATATGTTTTGCATAAAAACAATCGTACTATCTTATAACTATCTTCTTTAGCACATTGATATTTATAATTATTTTTAAAGACACCGCTCCCCTTTACTGCTTTACCCTATATTTTGGGAGCCTAAATTGAGAGGTATTTTTCCTCCATCCCTTACTTATCTCCTCTTAAGAGACAGAATAATGAATTATAGAATGCCAAATGTTTATCCTAATGATAAAAAAAACCATTAAACACCACTCTCTTTACGCTTAATAAAAGAACAAGCCAGCACCCGCCCTCACACCCTTAGACCTGCTCTAAAATGTTGTAACAACCCTACAATCCTTGAGAAAAGTCCATATGAAGCATGTCCTCTTTCTTATCTAATTTTGATCTATATGATCCACCCACTTGTGGCGTACAAGAAAATGATTTTTATTTGATTCAATATGAAGAAAATTTGAAATGAAAAAACTCATATATTTGCAGTTCTTGTATCAATGACAAAATGATTAATGATCTTTATAAATTAAAATATTTCTTGTCTGTGGGGATAAAGCAGGAATAAAAACACGTCGTGACTGACGACGTTGTACAAGTAATCCTTGATAGATACGTTTTTGCGCCTGACAGATTAAGAGTCCACCAAAATAAGGAAAAAGATAGCGTGCAAATGGCTCATAAAAAAATGAGAACAATCGCGAAACATAACCTGTAGAGGGCATATAATGGACAATTTCTTGTATTGGTCCAGAGACAAAATTTGTTTTTTCAAACAAACGAATAATCTGTTGTCGAGTATAAGGTTCACCGTAACCAAAAGGCGTAGTCGTATTACGCGCCCAAAAGCCAGAGCGATTAGGAACAATGACAATCAAATGACCATTTGGGGCTAAAACACGCCATATTTCATTCAACGTTTCAAATGAATTCTCTGTATATTCCAAGGCATGGACCAATAAAATACAATCAACCGATGCATCAGAAAGCGGCAAATCTTCTTCAAAAACAAGTGCTGTAGCAACTTTCTCAACACAAGGCCAAGACGAAGCACCTTGTCTTGCTGGCATAAAAGCAAAACATTGTTGAGTACGTTCACGTAATGCAGAAAGATAAGGAGGTGCATAACCCAACCCCATAACCCGTTTATCCGAAAGATCGGGCCACCATAAATTCAATTGGTCACACAGCGTCTTTTGCACACGCAATCCAAGTGCAGAAGCATAAAAATCTTTCAGTGTAACGATATCCAACTCAACATACCATGTAGAAATAAATTTCAAAATATTACAGTTTTTATCTACTCAATCTATATGGACTTTTAAGCTTTCTCCACAATAGCGAACATTTTAATATTTCACATTTTAAACTTAAATGACTCTAAAAAAACCGTACAATAGGTGATTATTGCCCTACAAGCGCTTTAATTAAGAAAAAATCCAACAATTTGTTAATTAAAATGCAGCAATCTTTCAAGATAGTTTTTTTCTACTTCTGGAATATGTTCCTTGCCCAAACGTTTGCGAATTTCATCCAAGATTTGCCGCGTACGCATTTGATCACTTTCTTGTGGGAGTGCCTCACCTTCTCGTCCTTTATCTGTTTTTGAAGAAAGTGGACGCCCTAACGGATCTTTCAGACCAGAATCAGCATTTTGCGCATTTCCTGTTTCTTTGAGTGTTTCACGCATTTTTTTCAAAATACTTTGGGCACCTTGTCGCAAAGATTCCAAAGCATCAGACTGATTTTGTATAGATGCCTGATGATCTTCATGATCAAGAGCATCTTCTGCAGAATTCATTTTTTCTTCCGCTTTTTTTAATGCGTCACCTGTTTCAAATCCCTGTTCTGATAATTCTTTTTCCAATGTTGACAATTCAGCCTGCAATTCAGCCTGACGTTTTTTTAAAGATTTTTTTTGTTTTTCCGGTACATTTTCCCCGCGTTTTTGTTTCATCTCTAACTGATATGTTTCATTGAGAATTTCTTGCTGACGACGCATTAAATCACCAAGTTGGTCCATCTTTTCTTTCATTTGAGCAGATTGACTTTTCTCTCCCTCATTTTGATTGCCTTTTTGCACATGCAAGTGATCAAGCGTCTGTTCAATTTCCGCCAAGAGCTGTTCCGCTGCTAAAGAAGAACCCGTTTTAGCCATTTCTTCAATGCGATTCAGCTTTTCTTGTAACGTATCTTCAGAAAGATTAGGATGTTTTGAGCTTTTAGAATTTTTAGAAACTTGACTATCTGGTTCTTTTTCAGCCAAAGCTTGAATATACGCATCCATAGCTTGACGTAAATCCGCCATAAGCCGTTCAATTTCTGCCGGTGGAGCACCATATCGCAGTGCATCGCGTAAAGCAGCTTGTGCTTGTTTTAAATTTTTTTGCGCAGATTCAAGCTGATTGCCTTCAAGTCCTAAAGCAATCTGCCATAAATAATCCACCACACCACGCAAATCCTCTTCTGTTTGTGCCAAAGAAAGCCTTGTCCACGCACTCTGTAAAACAAGAAAATGCGTTACATTTTGAAGCCCCTTTTCTGGACGCACCAGCAAAGCAGAAAGCATATCTAATACACGTTCTCTTGCAGCAACATCAAGAGCAAGTAAACGACGCAATTCACTAACCGCACGCGCAACAGGATTTGAGAAAACACGCTGAGGTAATATCATAACAAAAGTTTTACTACGCCCTTTCTGCCCTGCACCATCTTCTGCCACTAAAGTAATTTTGGCTTGCGAACCCGCCCATGGATGCGCTGAGACATCATGCACTGTCCGCATTTTTCCTTTTCCACCCCGTGGAAGAAGAAGCTTTATTTCTGGTGCTTGATAAAGAGAAGAAGCATTTTTATGCTGAAAAAGAGGCTCTATTTCAACAAAAGCCTTTGTCACACCATAATCATCATCCAACATATACCGCAACTCTAACGACCCCGTTAAAATCCGCCCTGGTTTTTCCAACCAATCAATTGTTGGTTGCTTATCTTTCATCACCTGCAAATGCCACTGCTGTTTTTTACGACGTGATGAGATAAACAAATCCATTGAATGCTCTAAATGGGTTTCAAAATGAACAATTGGGTCATTGAAAGCTGTTTGTTCCGCTTTCTCTGAAAACAAAACTTTCTGCCCATCTTCTACATTTTTTGCTTTAACTGTAACACCAGCCCCATTGACAACACGCACGACCACATCACTCCCTTCAGGAATTTTCAGTTGTGTCTTCTCATCTTTTGTCAAATAAATTGGTGCCACGCCAGTATAAGCAGGTGGTGTTACCCATGCATCAATCCGCATGAATTTTTCATCAATCACAGGACGAAAATCAAAAGCATCAGCCAAGCGTCCCCCACGTGAACCAAAAGAAAAACTAAAGGCACACACAAAAAGGAGAACACACAAAGCCCTTAAAGCCAAAGGATCATAAGCTGCACTATTAAGAGAGATAAATCCAGTTTTTAAATGGTATAATTGCTTTGCCATTCGGCGTTGATGCTCACGCCAAATAACAACACTAAAATCTTCTTCATTTTCAGAACATACATGATCTGTTTGAATATTTAAAGGCTGGTGTTTAAGATCATTAACGCATTCAAGACGGTGATCCACTTCCCGCATTGTGGGAAACCGAAAACCAATAAGAAAAAATAAACTCGCCCCAGCACAAACAAGCAACCCCCCAAGTAAGAGCCAATGGAACCAATAGCCTAAAACGCCAAAAACCCCCAACCAGCTAAGTGAACAAAAAAGACTAAGAACAAGGAGAAATGGCAACAATCGCACCCATACCCGTTCAAATGAAAGGATCCCCCACATCAAAATGCGTACACACAAAAGCTTTATTTCAAAGCTCTTGATGTTTTTATTTTTCATAAACAAGCATTTTTCCCCTTTTACCGTGGTGTATTAAGATCATAAAACCCATACAAGACAATTTCCAGAAAATAAATTGTTTCATCAAAGTTTAGTAAAAATAAGACCAAAAACATTTAAGAATGCTCAACCCAATCAGGAATGTGATCACATTCCATCAATTGTGCATAATCAAGACGCGGACGAATAACTGCATAACGCGTATCTTGCACGAGAACTTCAGGGATCAAAAGTCGGCTATTATAAGTACTTGCCATCACAGCACCGTAAGCCCCAGCCTGCGTAATTGCCAAAAGATCACCGGATGCCAAAATCGGCAAATGGCGATCTAATGCTAAATAATCCCCAGTCTCACAAACCGAACCCACGATATCTGCACGAATAAGAGGGGTGTCTTTTGCTGCTTGTTTCACAAGGACGACATTCTGCCAAGCATCATAAAGCGTTGGTCGCATCAGATCATTCATCGCCGCATCCACAATAACAAAATTGCGCCCTTGTCCCTTTTTTAAATAGAGAACAGAGGTTACCAACACACCAGCTTGACCCACAATGCTACGCCCCGGCTCCACAACAATATTAATCCCTAAAGGAGCTATATGCTTCTTTACCAGCGCAGCATAATCAAAAGGAGAGGGGACGCTATGTTGTTCACAACCATAGGCAATACCAAGCCCACCACCAATATCTATATGCGTTATTGCATAACCATCGCTCCACAATTGGCGCACACAATCTGCAATAAGAAGGAATGCCTCCTCAAACGGCTTTAAGTCACAAATTTGACTGCCAATATGCATATCGATACCGCAAACCTGCAATCCAGGTAAAGAGACAGCCTTTTTGTAAGCCTCTCTCGCCAACACCAATGGAATACCAAATTTATTTTCAGATTTTCCTGTTGTAATTTTCTTATGAGTCTTTGCATCGACATCTGGATTAATGCGTAATGAAACACGCGCTGTCTTTGACAAAGCAACAGCACGTTGTGACAACTGTTCAAGTTCTGGTTCTGATTCAACATTAAAACAATAAATATTCTGAGAAAGAGCAAAATCTATCTCCCTCACAGTTTTACCAACACCAGAATAAACAATACGATGTGCTGGAATACCAACAGCAAGAGCGCGCCGTAATTCACCTTCTGAGACCACATCAGCGCCCGCCCCATTTGCCGCTAAAAGCCGTAGAATTGCTTGATTAGAATTAGCTTTAACCGCATAAGCAATCAGACTGGGCATCCCTTGAAATGCCTTTTGATAGTCCTTAAAACGTGTGACCAATGCATTAGCCGAATAACAATAAAAAGGGGTTTTGACCTCCTGCGCAAGAGCAGCAAGTGAGCACCCTTCAGCATGAAGCATGCCTTGATGGTAGGAGAAAAAATTCATATTTTCCTCCTACTTTATCAAACGATCAAGAATAAACGGTTGATCATCTTCACTTTTAGCAGCAGATGTCCCTCGCACAGACTTTCCCAAACTTGCAGGAGGTGCCTCCAATGATCCTTTACGCCCACACCCAACAACACCAACGCCCCCCAAAAGGACAATCATCAACCCCTTTATTATAATTTTCATCTGTCCTCTTTCCTTATCTTCATCTCTTTTTTTTACCTTTAAAATACAGTCACTCAAGCGCTCACAAGACGTTTTTTCCAATAGGCAATTTGCCGAAGAATCTCTACAGGCGCTGTTCCTCCAAAGCTTTTGCGACTTTCAACAGATTTTTCAACAGTCAAAACATCAAAAAGTGTCGCATTGATATCAGGACATATTGTTTGAAGCTCATCCAATGATAGATCCTGAAGACGACACTGTTTTTTTTCTGCCAATGCCACAGCTTGTCCTGTCATGTGATGTGCTTCACGAAAAGGAATCCCTAATTCGCGAACAAGCCAATCAGCAAAATCTGTCGCTGTTGCATATCCCAAATCTGCGGCTTGTTTCATGGCTTCTTTATTCACTTTCAAATCAGCAATCATTCCTGTCATTGCCGCCAGTGATAATTCTAAACTCAAAGCCCCATCAAACACATATTGTTTATCTTCTTGCATATCCTTTGAATAAGCAAGCGGTAATCCTTTCATCACCGTTAACAGTCCTATAAGCGCACCATTTAATCGACCTGCTTTTGCCCGTACTAATTCGGCCGCATCAGGATTTCTCTTTTGTGGCATAATAGACGAACCCGTTGAAAAAGCATCTGACAAACGAATAAAACAAAATTGTTGACTTGACCAAAGAATGATTTCTTCTGCTAAACGCGAAAGATGCATGGCACAAAGAGCACCAGCGCTTAAAAATTCCAAGGCAAAGTCACGATCAGAAACACTATCTATTGAATTGCGTGTAGGTTCTCGAAAACCTAGCGCTTGTGCTGTCATAAAGCGATCAATCGGAAAACTTGTTCCTGCCAAAGCCGCAGCGCCCAAAGGTGATTCATTCATTCGCTCAATAGCATCACGCATCCGCGATAAATCGCGACCAAACATTTCAACATAAGCCATCATATAATGACCAAGTGTAACGGGCTGTGCAGATTGTAAATGTGTGAATCCAGGCATAAAGGTATTGACATGTTTTTCTGCAAGAGCAAGTAATTGCTTTATCAACTCCTTTAAAGCTTGTGCTATTTTCTGTAATGCCTCACGAACCCACAACCGAAAATCAACAGCCACTTGATCATTGCGTGAACGCGCCGTATGCAAACGCCCAGCAACAGGACCAATCAACGCACTCAGCCGCGCTTCAATATTCATATGAATATCTTCAAGCTTTCGTGAAAAAACAAATTTACCTTCTTCAATTTCTTGAAGAATAATTTTTAAACCATGAGAAATTTTTTCATAATCAGACTGTAAAATAATCTTTGTTTGCGCTAACATCTCAGCATGAGAGAGCGAACCTTGAATATCTTGCCGATAGAGTTTTTGATCAACATCAATTAAGGCGTTAATTTCTTCCATAACTGTAGCAGGTCCTGCGATAAACCGTCCTCCCCACATTGGATTCTTTAACTTCTCATCTGTCATATTCTAAAAACACCCATAAAAAGGACAAAATCATGATTTCTCAAAATTTTAATAGTCCAAAAAAGAAAAACAAAAAGGGGCAAATTTTCATAGCATCCTTTTTTGTTGCCATTATCTTAGTTGGTATCAGTTTATACGCAATAAAAAATCATCATGACAAGACAGTCTCCTCTTTTGCCAACTCCATTTCAAAAGAAAAGACAGAAAAAATACAAGACAAAAAAATGATGACAATCCAAAAAGCCGCAACAGGCTTTTTTTCTCACATACGATTTACGGATACTCCCTTAGATATGAATACCCTCTCTTTTAAGGATATTCAAGGAAAAGACCACACACTCGCTGAATTTAACGGAAAACCGATACTCATCAATCTATGGGCTATCTGGTGTGTGCCCTGTCGCACAGAAATGCCTGAACTCGCAGCATTAAAACGCGAACTGGGTGGAGAAAACTTTGATGTTATAGCGATTAATATCGATAAAGCCGCTTCTGTAGAAAAAATTCAGCAATTTTTGCAAGACATTCATGCAGATAATTTAGTCTACTATCGCGATGAAACCATGAATATCTTCAACGACATGAGAAAACAAGGGCTTGCTTTAGGACTCCCCATCACATTTCTCATTGATAAAAAGGGGTATCTCATTGCTTCCTATAATGGGGCTGCGCCATGGGCCAATGATGAAGCCAAAACACTTATAAAAGCTGTCATAAAAGAAGAAGAATAATCTAATAACCACGTCTTTTTAAACGTTGGATTGTCAAATCCAACGCTGACAAAAAAGCAGAACGATCTTTTCCACAAAAAGGACGTGGTCCTCCTGTGACATGCCCCTGCTCTCGCAAATTTTCCATCAAATTGCGCATGACTAAAGCTTTACCGATTGAATTGGCATCAAAAATACGCCCCGTTGGCGAAAGACAAATGCCCCCAGACCGCACAACCCGTTCTGCTAAAAGGATATCACTGGTAATAACGATACTCGCCTCATGCACATGATCGACAATCCAATCATCAGCCTTATCAAGCCCATCAGAAACAACGATTCTTTCAATGAGTTCTTCTTGAGGAAGAGAAAGAAAACGGTTTGCGACAATAAATGTTTTAAGCTGATAACGATTCATAACGCGATAAATTTCAGCTTTTACAGGACAGGCATCCGCATCAACCAATAAAGTAATAGCTGGTCTTATTTCCTGCCTCATCTTTTGGCTTTCATATGATCTACAGTTTTCTCATTCATCAAGGCGATTGCCAACAATTGCGATAAAACATTATTGCAGCGTTTATTTCACCCCCCAAAATAAAAATTGCACTTAATATATAAAGAAAAATAATGGCAACCATAATAGATGCTAACCCCGCATAGGTTGAAATATAATCAAACATCGTTAAATATTGCGCAAAAGCAAGAGAAGCCATAAACCATACAAACATTGTCACCACGATTCCTGGTAAGATATCTATAAATTTCCGCTCTCCTGCTGGAAGCCATTTATGAACAATCAAAAGACTGATAAACAAAATAACCACAGCAATTGTATAACGCCATAAACGAATAACCCCAATATATTCAGTCATAAAAAAAGAGTGATTTTGCATAATTTTGATCAGCAAAGGCGCTAAAATCAATAAAAAACTCATCACAACAAGACCAAAAGCGCCAAGAATGACAAAAAACAAACTTTGAAAACGACAAAATAACAAACTCCGTCGATCAGTCACACGATACGCTTTATTCAAAGCCGTACGCAAAGCCTCTATTCCATTAGAAGCAAAATAAGCCGCTCCAATGACAGAAAGCGTCAACACGCCTCCTTGATGAAGGGTTAAAACATTGACAATTTCCTGAGATAACGGCTCAGCAATAACATCAGGCAATAGCTGTACCAGCGCTTTAATTTTTTGCGGTGTATAGGTAAAAGCCCCGAGAAAACGAGCAAAAGATGTTCCAAAAATAAAAAAAGGAAAAAATGCTAAAAGACCCGATAGCGCAACATGGCTTGCAAAAGCACTTCCATTATCACGCCAATAATGACTTATCGCGTCACCAAAAACACGATAGCTATACCAAAAGATATTTCTTAACAAACCTCAATACTTTCTGGTAATATCTTTTTTTCAGTTATCTCATGCTTTATGAAAACCATAAAGACTTTAAAAACAAACATTTTTTAGTATAAAGGGCAATAATCTATGTGGTCAAGCCTCTCCCTATTCAAAAACTAAAAAGCCAATAAATTTTACCAATCAAATGTCTTCTGTTTGGAGCGTTTTATTTTATACGAGAATCACCCTCCATTACAGACGCTACCATAATGTCGTCGCATAAAACATCGTTGCACAAACGACCAAGTACAGCGCTATACCTTCATCACAACGAACAATTTAAAAGAACAGATATCTTAAAGAAGCATGATAAGAATAAGCAAAATAACAGCACAAAATTCAAAAATACCTTATTTTACATTCCCTCTTTAGAAACGCTATGACGACCAAAATCAGGGGCATCAATTTCCTGACCTGCCGCAATGATATTACGGCGCACAGCACGCGTACGGGTAAAAAAATTAAACAATGTTTCACCATCACCTACACGAATTGCCTGCTCTAAAAAAGCAAGCCCTTCACTAAAACGGCTCAACATTTCTAAAATAGCCTCTTTATTATGCAAACAAATATCCCGCCACATAACGGGATCAGAAGATGCCAAACGCGTAAAATCACGAAAACCGGAAGCAGAATAAGCAATCACTTCTGAATTGGTTACTTTTTCTAGATCACTCGCTGTCCCAACCGTATTATAAGCAATCAAATGTGGCAAATGCGAAACAATCGCCAACACAAGATCATGGTGCTTCGGCTCCATCTTTTCGACACGCGCCCCACAAGCTTCCCAAAACGCTGTCAATCGTGCGACAGCTGTCGCGTCACTATCTGCAAAAGGTGTTAAAATACACCAGCGATTCATAAACAAATCAGCAAAACCAGCGTCAGGACCCGAATATTCCGTTCCAGCAATAGGATGTCCCGGAATAAAATGAACCGTTTTTGGCAATAAAGGCGCCATTTCTGTAATAACCAATTCTTTTGTAGAACCAACATCACTCACAATCGCCCCTGGCTTTAAATGATTATGAATGTTTTTTGCCACCTCTGCACTCGCTCCAACAGGAACAGAGATAATAACGAGATCAGCCCCTTCAACAGCCTTTGCATTATCCGTTGTATAAAAATCTCCAAGTTCCAATTCACGCGCTCTTTCCAGAGTTTCTTGACGACGCGTTGCAATAGAAACCTGAGCTGAAAGATTTTTCTTTTTAATCACTCTTGCTAAAGAAGATCCAATCAGACCAATCCCAACGAGCGCTATTTTTTCAAATTGAATGGGGAGCATCTTTCACCTTTAAAGATTCTTTGTAAACAGCAACAAAGACAGTTGTAACAATCATAATTTTTCTGTTCTTTCGTCTTAATGAGTTATGCGCAAAATATTAAAAAACGACAATGAGAGAATAATACAGTTTACCCTGTGTAAATAAACAACAGATCATTTTTACCTATAAAACATACGAAAAATGAAACAACAAACTTTGAAATTCTCACTTCATTGCTTATGAGCATACAACACATTGATTCATAATGATTATTATATTATTTATATATTTAAAGAGATTTTTTAAATACCGCAGGATTATTTCATTTTAAGCCTTCTTATGTTGAGTTTAATCAAAATTATATCTTTTGCACCTCCCAAGAGAGAATATATGGATAAAAATACTTAAAGGAAGAAATAAAAAGCCTCACGTTCTCATAAAAAATACCGAATATATAAATTTTATCTGACCCCTTATATTACTCACCCCTCATGTGATTCACTTCACTAAAAGTTTATGAAAAAGCCTTGCTCTAAATATGAGAACGCACTTGAGAAACCACCGTAAAAGGCAATTTTTCTTCAACCTCTATCTGATACAACAAGAGCCATAATTGCTGAAAATCCCCCTGAGCTGTACGCAAAATAAAAAAAATCATCATATTTTAAAATATGTTAAGCTGCCATTTGCCGTCGTGCAATAATTGTGAGCCCTAACAAAGCTTGACGAATAATAGCTTCACCCAAAAGCGGATTTTTACGGCTTTCTAAAACAGCAGTTTGAATTCTTTCCATAGCATAGGCAATATGTTCTAACTTCCAATATTTTAAAGCTTGTTCCACAATTTTTTTCCGTTGAAAAAAAATAGGAGGACGCGCTTGAGAAACCGCTGTAAAAGGCGATTTTCCTTCAACCTCTACCTGATAACGCAAGAGCTGTAATTGCTGAAAATGCCTTTGTGCTGTACTTAAAATAAAAAAAAGCGCCCCCTGCAATGCTGCATGTCGATTAAAATGCGCTTCAAAGCCTGATATATCGCCCAATAAAAGAGCATCAATGATTTCATCTTGAGAAAAAGCACTGACATCACTTACAACAGCTTTCACATCTTCAAGAGTAATATGAACATTTGAAGCATAAAGACAAAGCTTTTCTAATTCACCTCGTGATACAAGACGATCGCCCCCTAAACTTTCATGCAACCATCTCCGTGCATCCAAAGAAAGAGTCTTCTTAAACTGTCCTAAAACCTCATCAATCAAACCGTCAAGAGAACGCATATCATCAGCAAAACAAGGTAAAGCCATTGCATTTGCTGCCGTCTCAACAGCATTGCGCAACCCAGTTCCTTTTTTCAAATCCCCTGCCTCGATGAGAATAAAACTTTTCTCTGGTGGTTTTTCAATTAAAAGCTTTAAGGCTGTAAGAAAACCTTTCTGGTTAGCAGCATTAGAGATCCATATCAAACGATCTCCCCCAAAGAGGGATAAAGTCCGCGCTTCATTTTCCAAACGTGCGGGATCTTTATCAATTTCAGCGGCATCCAAACGAATTGTCGAAAATGGATCTTCTATTGCAACCTTTGTAAGCTTGGCAAAACGTTGGGCACGTTCACAAACAAGACCACGATCTGGTCCATAAATGAGAACAATAGGAAAAGCACGTGAGAAACGCGTTAGAAATTGATCAACCTCATGTGCTTTTTTTTGAACCAAACCATTAATCCATTAATAGTTCATCATTATCAAGAACTTCCCCGCGAACTTTCTGAAACATGTGAATCAAATCATTAACATCCAAGCCTTTACGTTCTTCATGACAGACATC
This sequence comes from Bartonella saheliensis, assembly GCF_902162175.1. Taxonomy (NCBI): domain Bacteria; kingdom Pseudomonadati; phylum Pseudomonadota; class Alphaproteobacteria; order Hyphomicrobiales; family Bartonellaceae; genus Bartonella; species Bartonella saheliensis. Next base: position 41,346 of record NZ_LR607197.1, on the reverse strand, counting down.
CAAAATCACTTTTCCACCATGCAACATCAGTGTGCGATCGCCATAATCAAGAGCCTGACGCATAGAATGGGTTACCATAATAGTCGTTAATTTTTTCTCTTCAACGATTTTTTCAGTCAACCGCATCACAAAATCAGCCATTCCAGGATCAAGTGCTGAGGTATGTTCATCAAGTAATAAGACATCTGCATGGGCTAACGTTGCCATCACAAGACAAACGGCTTGGCGTTGTCCACCAGATAAACTGTCCATAGGATTTTGAATATATGCTTCAAGACCAATGCCTAATTGCGCAATTTTTTCTCGAAAAAATTGCCTTTTTTCATGGTTTAAAGCTGAGCGCAAACTACGACGATTTCCTCGAAGAGCAGCAAGAGCCAAATTTTCTTCAATTGTTAAAGAACCACAACTTCCCTTTAACGAATCTTGAAAAACACATGCCACCTTTCCAGCACGCTCACTGACTGATTGCCTAGAAACATTTTGTCCATTGATAACCACTTTTCCTGTCGAGGGAAGTGTTGCTCCCGCCAAAACACTGAGCAACGTTGATTTACCTGCACCATTTGAACCGATAACCGTAACAAAGCTACCCTGATCAATTTTGAGGTTAATATCAATGAGAGCCTGTTTTTCCAAAGGCGTTTGCGGTTTAAATGTTACCCCAACATGAAAAAGCTCAATCACGTTTACGCCTCCTCCAATAGCGTGGCACAATAAGGGTTAACACAACCAACAGTGACGTAATCAACTGGAGATCTGTCGACGTATCAATACCAATTCCATTAGCCTCAAATGCAAATTGCACGGCCACACGATAAAGCACAGACCCTACAATACAGCTGATTATAATCCAAAAAATATTGCGCGTACGAAAGAGAGTTTCGCCAATAATCACAGCAGCCAACCCAAAAACAATTGTACCAATTCCACCGGTAATATCTGTTGCAATTGCAGTTTGAATATAAAGAGAACCACCAAGTGCAACACAAGCATTAGAGAGCCCCATACCAAAATAAATCAATGCTGAGGTATGAACCCCTTGCGCCGTCGCCATCTGTGGATTAGCGCCCATTGCACGCATAGCAAGACCTATTTCACTTTCCAAAAAGCGCCAGATCAAGAATGCCACCACAAGCAATACAGCACCAACGAAAAGAGGACGCACAAAAATATCAGGTAACCCAAACAAATTATAAAAGGGTGTTAAGGCTGTATCAGAAAGCGCCAAATTAATATTAGAGCCTCCCATAATTCCCATAATACGGAGATTAACTGTATAAAGTGCTGACATTGTCAAAATAGAAGCCAAAAGATTCAAAATGCCAAAACGCAAATTCAACAGAGCTGTTACCAAACCTGCTACCATACCCGCACAAAAAGCACACGCCATAGCTGTCCATGCATTAAAACCTAAAAGAATCAAGACGCCACAGACACAGGACCCAAGAAGAAATGAGCCATCAACTGTCAAATCTGGAAAATCCAAAACGCGAAATGAGAGATAAACCCCTATAGCCACAAAGGCATAAATAAGACCTAATTCCACAGCGCCAGAAAAGGCAAATATATTCATGTAAAGACAATCCCCATGAAAACGTAACGTACTTTATTGTATGAAATTGTATTAACGCCCTATCAACAAAAGTTATTGAATCACTTTTGTTGCGCGGTCAATAACGGCCTGCGGGATAACAATTCCTGCCTTTTTTGCTGCTTTCAAATCAATGCGAATGTCATTATTAGCGGCCTGCACAACATCAATATCACCAGGCTTTTCACCCTTTAGAATACGCACAACCAACTTCCCAGCATCAACCCCAACATCGTAGAAATTCACACCTTGCGTCATAAAAGGTCCACGTCCTATCGTATTCGCATCAACAGTAAATACAGGCATATTGGCTTCCTGTGTGACCTTTATAGCTCCCTCTAAAACAGACAGAATTGTGTTATCAGCAGGAACAAAAATAACATCAACCTTCCCGATTAAAGCGCGTGTTGCTGCTTGAACATCTGAAGGCTTTGGTGCTGATGAAGGAATGATTTCAATCCCAGCTTTTTTTGCGACATCCTTTAACGTCTTAAGGGTTGAAACAGAATTTGCCTCAGAAGCATTATAAAGATAACCAATTTTTTTCAAATCTGGTTTTACTTCTTGCAAAAGTTTAACACTTTCAGTAACATCGATACGATCAGAACTCCCCGTCATATTACCACCAGGCTTGGTCAGCGAAGAAACGATTTTAGCTCCAATAGGATCAGAAATCGCTGCAAAAACGATAGGAATTGTTTTTGTTGCTGCAAGCATTGTTTGTGCTGAAGGTGTGGTAATCGCTACAATAACATCGGGTTTATCACCAACAAATTTACGTGCAATTTGCGTTGCTGTTGAAATATTTCCCTGTGCTGATAAAAAAGTCAGTTGAAAATTTTCACCTTGCTTATAGCCATTTTCTGCAAGAACATCTTCCACACCTTTACGAACAGCATCCGCCGCAGGATGGATCATAATTTGTGTTAAAGCAACTTTAACGTGTTTAACTTGATCACCCGCTTTTGCAGCATTGTTTATCATAAAAACAGCTGCGATGATAATCGCTAATATGTTTATTCTCTTCAACATTATATTCCACCCCTCTCCACGCAAAATTAAAAAAGGAACAATTTATTACTGAAAAATCTTCTAAAATCAATCTTTATTTCATTTTATCGAAACATAAACAAAATAAATCAAACTGTGATGATATTTTTTTGTTGCAATTCATAGAAGCCTACGCCATACAAGCAAAGTATATATCGAATCGGTGAGCGGGTGTAGCTCAGGGGTAGAGCACAACCTTGCCAAGGTTGGGGTCGTGGGTTCGAATCCCATCGCCCGCTCCATTAGGTTTTGATTGTTGGATTTTGGTTTATTCGTTCTTTGTAGCTGTAGCTTGCCACTAGGTTTTGTACCAATTTATTTTCTTTCACATGATTTTTAAGGGGTTCTCAAAGGGTCTTCACAGACCTTTCAAAGGATGTTTTAAGATTCGTAATTCTTGTAAAGCATCCATGGGATTTTGCTCCTTGATCATCAAATAATCATTTTTAGCTCAGAAAAAATGGTCAGTACTTATATGAAAGCGGTTTAAACAGCATTTTTCTAGGAAATCATTGTAATTTTCTAGGTTCCTCGTATAAAATAAGCGTGAAACAATTCCCATTGGTTTATAATGCTATTTGGCAACAATAACTTGTAACTTTGCTAAGAGTATTTTTCCCAACAATATTTCACCCCAATAATATTTTGCATTGTCTCTTGCCATCGCGAGGGTAATTTTTTTAGCATTGGTGGCAGATCTTTGGCGACCTTTCATTTTATAAAAGCTTATGTAAAAGAATTTGGGATCACCTTTGAGCTAACGGATTTTTTACGCCCCTCAGTATTAAAGATCAATGAGAAATAGCAAAGAAAACAAATATTAAACAAAACAAAAATTAACTTATTATTAGAAAATAATTTTTGTTCAAAGGTCCGTTTTTTACCAAAACTATGTCCCAAAATGCAGGTTATTGATTTTGCAAATGGCGTATTTTCGGTCTATTCGACATTTGCTTCAGACACATTCAACATTATCTCTATCTCTGCTAAAAATTTACAAGAAACGATAGCTTTCAGCCAAGCAAAATCCATAATCGATTCTTTCAATGCAGAGAAACTTCCTTTGGCTTGGTGGGTTGGATCTCATTCGTCTCATTATAAAGTTGATGAAGTTCTCTTATCTATTGGTTTAAAGCATATTGAAACAGAAATAGGCATGGCAGCTTTAGCGCAAAATATAGATTCACATATTACGTCTCAGCCAGATAACTTCAAAATCAAGGAAATTGAATCACTTCAAGATTTTAGAGATTACGGAAATGTTATGGCATCAGTCTTCGAGCCTTTTGATAAAGAGGCAGTCATATTTTATGAAACAATAGGAAGCTTTTATAAAAAAGATCCTAATGTAGATATGTTCGTTGGTTATATCAATAACAATCCTATAGCCATATGTTTTTGTATGAAAGCGGATGACATTGGTGGCGTGTATGATATTGTTACCCATCCAGATTTTCAGAAAAAAGGTATTGGGACATTCATGACAAAAATTGCCATTCAACATTTAAAAAGAAAGAATTATCATGTTATTGGGATGCAAGCATCACACGAGGGAATGAGCATTTATAAAAAACTGGGTTTTATAAACTTTGGTGAATTTAAAGTTTATTCCAATAAACACATGATCATTTAGCAACGGCCTCTTTTTTGCTCATCAATAAAGAGTATTTATTATTCTCAGCAGAACGCAAATATAGCCAACCAATCAATACAACAGTGAATATGATAGGATCAACGAGCTCTAATATCGCCTTGTAAAAAGTCTTTCCCTCTATCCTTTTTGCCATTAACTCTTGAGTTATAAGAGGTTCTCGCTTTCTTTTTTTACTTAAATTTTTACATTTAAAATGTCTTTTACACACGATATATTAATCGTAAAAATATATATAATTATAACTTTTTTCTTTCTAATTCTTTTTAAATACAAAACAACTGTTAAGCTACAATACGCTAACACTTATGTGTGATAAATCCCAAACACCATATAACGATGAAACAAATTCATAGAGTGAATATTTTTTCACAATAAACTGTTATATCAATCTTTCCACAATGCATAAAAATGATGAAGTGGACCTCGTCCTTTCCCAACTTGCAAAGCATTTGAGGCAGATAACGCTCCATGTAAATAATCTTTTGCTTGTTTAACGGCGCAATCCAAAGGTTGTGTAGGCAATAAAGCTGCAATGGCAGCAGAAATGGTACACCCTGTCCCATGATCATGTGTGGTTGAAAGACGAGAAGCTTCAAGCATAACCAAATTTTCACGATCACAATAAAGATCTGGACTAGAACAATCGTAATTTTCTGTACTATTTTTGGTAAGAGTGTTCAAATGTCCGCCCTTTAACAAAACGGCATGACACCCTAGCGCCAAGAGTCGTGGAGCATATTGATACATAGTCTCCAAAGACCATTGCACATCACATCCCAATAACAGTGCAGCTTCAGGCAAATTTGGCGTGATCAAAGTTGACATCGGCACAAGAACATCACGCATAATTTCAATGGCATCAGACTTTAAAAGAACATCACCACTTTTTGCCACCATAACCGGGTCAAAAACAATGAAACGCGCTTTATGATAAGCAAGACGTTCTGCAATAGCCTGTGCAATTTGAGCATTTGCAACCATACCAATCTTGACGGCATCAACGTGGATATCCTCAAAAACAGAATCAATCTGATCAGCAACAAAAGAAGCATCTAACGCTTGAAAAGAACGCACACCCTGAGTATTTTGTGCAACAACAGCTGTAACCACACTCATACCATAAGTTTTCATAGCTGAAAAAACCTTTAAATCCGCCTGCATTCCAGCGCCACCAGAAGGATCTGTTCCCGCAATAGATAAAATCCGTGGAATAAAAAGTTCATCTTTTTGTAATTCCATCAACCTCTTTCCTTCTGTTTTTAAATATCGTTTTAAATATCAAAAAATGAATTATCGAAAAAATAGATACTTGAAAAAACATAAAGAAGATGTTTTCTCATATGAATTATATTATATACAAAGTCTTCTTATAGATATAAAATGGAAAATATAGTGCTTATCCTTCGTTCTATTCTTTTTACATTCGCCTTTTATACCACAACTTTCATACAAATGATTCTTTACGCTCCCGTTTATTTTCTTATGCCCCGAAAAAAGGCATGGATTGTTCCTAAAACATGGGCACGCGTTACACTCTTTTTGCAAAAATACATCGCAGGCACACGTTATGAAATTGAAGGATTAGAAAATCTCCCCCAAGGAGCCTATATCATTGCTCCAAAACATCAATCCGCATGGGAAACTTTTAGCCTTGTTCCCTATTTTGATGATCCCACTCTCATTTTAAAACGTGAATTGATGTGGATTCCATTGTTTGGCTGGTATATGGCAAAAACACAAATTATCCCCATTAACCGCACAACGCCCATCAAAGCCTTAAAAACAATTATACAAAAAGCAAAAGAGAAAGTAAAACAAGGGCGCCAAATCCTCATTTTTCCTGAAGGAACACGCCGACAACCCGGTCAAGAACCAGATTATAAGTCAGGAATTGTCGCACTCTATAATGAATTAGAACTTCAAGTAGTTCCGATTGCGCATAATGCCGGACTATATTGGCCCCGCAATAATTTTCGCCGCTATCCTGGAACAATTCGTGTTCGTATTCTTCCTCCCATAGAAGCTGGTTTAAGCAAACGTGACTTTCTAAACCAACTGATCCAAAAAACTGAAGAAGCGTGTGATGAACTGCTTCTCTTAGCAGCCCAAGATTCTAATCCCCCACCGTTACCCGCTTGTGCCATTAAAAAGATTCAAACACTAAAATATCACGATCAAAATATTGATTGATAAAATAATAATCGCTTTTTAGATGAAGCTCAAAATAACAACGACAGAGCCCCTTTTCCATTTCACTTAACCTATAAGGAAACATCAAAAATTTGCTTGCAGCTTATTCCAGAAAAAGAGAGCAATGTGTAAAACACAAAATATTGTTAAATACACTGATTATAAACCGTATCAAGAGAAGAACAGTTGCAATATTAAAAGTTGATAAGTAGAATACGGTGATTGTCTATACATCTATAAGCATAAATATAAGCACAAAAATTGTGATACCTAACAGACTGTAGACGATATATTACAAACTGTGCAAAGAGATGGGGTGGGAGATAAAATAAAAAATCTCTTTAAAAGAAATGCGTAGATAAACAACACAATAACATGCTCTTTTTCAATGAAGAACATGATCAACGAATAAGGCATAGCGCAATATCCATGATTGAAAAGATATTGCATGAGGGGCTTTGCAAGCAACGAAGTTGAACACAAAGGGGAAAATTAAAGAATGATCGTCTTTTTATCTCAGCAAAAAACACATACGGCATTAACCATCTCCCCTCTTCTATCATAGACTTAAAAGCTTTTTGTACTAAATTAAAACAGTTCTAAATCACTGATAAGAAGATATTGGATTTAAACTTAATGCAACGACTCTTTATTAACCTTTTTTTGTCTCTTATTTTGATCTTGACAAGCACTTTTGCTCTGTCTCAACCTTTTATTTCTGTTGATGTTACAACGGGATATATCTTAAAACATCATCAAGCTTTTGAACGTTGGTATCCTGCTTCCTTAACAAAATTAATGACCGCTTATGTTATTTTTCGTGCCATAAGCCGCGGAGAAATTTCACTCAACAAACCTATTACCATCAGCGAATATGCCGCAAAAGCTCCAGCATACCGTTCAGGCTATAAAGCTGGTTCTGTTCTTACACTTGACACAGCCTTAAGTATTACCATGGTTAAATCGACCAATGATTTGGCCATTGCCATGAGTGAAGCCGTTGCTGGTTCACAAAAAGCTTTTGTACGCAAAATGAATAGCGAAGCTAGACGCTTAGGCATGTTTGGCACCCATTTTGCAAACGCAAGTGGTTTACCAGACCCTCAAAACTACTCCACCGCCCGTGATATTGCTCTTTTAGCCGTCCAAATACGTCGGGAATTTCCACAATATGCTCATTATTTTTCTATTCCAGCCATTGATTTTGGCAATAACCGAAAAATCCAGCATAACTCAAACAACCTCATTGGTCGTTTTTATGGAATAGACGGTATGAAAACGGGCTTTATTTGCGCATCTGGTTTTAACCTTGTTGCCTCAGCCACCCGCAATAAACGTACAATTATTGCTGTCATTCTAGGGGCAAACAACATAAGTGAAAGAGAAGAAAAAGCGGCACAACTTCTTGAAATAGGATTTTTAAATCAAGGAAGCCCCCAACTAACACTCGCAACATTAAAACCTTATGGGAGCAACATAACACAAGCCAACAATATGAGACAACAAACATGCACGCCTGAAGCCATAAAAATGCATGCCAATTCATATGATGATCAAGGAAATATTATTCTCACCTCACCTTTTATCACTGCTCCATCTTCTTTTTCTCATCCTTTAGTAGTACATCTCATTCGTAGTCCACAGACACCTAAAATAACAGTAAAACCACTAAGAAAACCCCATAGTCCGTATAAAAAACGCGCAAACTATTCTATAAAAAAGCCGTAAGCCCCAATTCACAATTTATGATTAATTATTTTCCCCGTTTCTCCAAAACCATAAATATCGTAAAATTCTCTCCTTTTAAATTCATATCTATTGATATCAATTAAAATCAATCTCTTTCACATTACAAGGTGGATGATCATATAGATAAAATAATCAAAGTAAGGAATTAAAACCCTTCCTATAAGGCCTTTCAAGTGCGAAGAATTATCATAAACATGTAACATGATTGCACCCGCACTTATTTTTATAAACTTAAAAGTAGTAATAAAATGAATTTCGTAAGCAATTATCCATCACATCTCTCTCACATGCCCCATTATGAATGGGGTTGACGTCATAAGATATGTTTCTTTAAAATACCACTGTGGTTGATGATTAAAATGAAAATAAAGCGCATTCCCCTCACGCTTATTACTGGTTTTTTGGGCTCTGGCAAAACAACTTTGCTCAACCGTATGCTACAAGACCCTCTCTTAACAGAATGTGCTGTTATCATCAATGAATTCGGCGAAATCAGTATTGACCACCTTCTGGTTGAAAAGACGACAGAAGGAATTATTGAGCTTGCCAATGGTTGCTTATGCTGCAATTTACGCAGTGATCTCATTGAGACATTAATGGATTTAATCAATCGCATCCATACAGGACAGATCAAACAACTCAATCACATTATCATTGAAACAACAGGGATGGCTGATCCCGCCCCTATTTTACAAATACTTTTAAGCCACCCGCTGTTTATTCAAACACTGTCCATAAATGCTGTTCTTGCAACATTTGATACATTAAGCACACTTTCCATATGTGAGCGCTATCCTGAAATATATAAACAATTAATCCTTGCTGATAAAATTATTCTCACCAAAACAGATCTCACAGCCCCACAATCCCTTTCAAATACACTCCTTAACACACTCAAAAAAATGAATCCCACAGCAGAAATCATTGATGTCCACTCTGAAAATTTCTGCTCAAATCTATTAATAAATCACACATTATGGAATGAAAAAGAAGAAAATACACATCTTAAGCAAAATCTTACGACGGCTCTACATGATCATCCCCCTCATAAGACTATTCGCACCTTTTCATTAGACTGTGAGAATCTTGTTGATTATGCTACAATTGAAGCTTTTTTAGATCTCTTACAAAACCGTTATGGTGCAAAATTACTCCGTATTAAAGCAATAATCGCATTGAGTGATGATCCTTATCGCCCTCTTGTATTACATGGCGTACAAACATTTTTTCACCCCCCCATAAGATTGCCATCATGGCCAAAAGGAGTAAAACAAACACGTTTTGTCATCATTGCTGATGGTGTTGAAAAAGAAGCGATACAAAAACTTCTCAATGCTTTTTTTAATAAACCAGCCATAGATACTGCAGACAAAACAGCTCTCTTGGAAAACCCTCTAATTATTCCAGGAATAAAGTTTTAATTCACCCTTATAACGTTAAATCCATTGATTCATAACTTCTTTATGCTTTAAAAAAACAAAAAAGCTCCACCATAGATTTTGTAAGCCCCCAATGTTTAGTAGCTCTTGGCACGTGAGACGATTTCATGAGAGGCATTTTTATTGTACAGTTTTATCTATGCAACATTTTCTGCTTGTAATGTGCAAGAGGATAATTTTGATTGATTTATCATAAACAGATTTTCAGATAAAAGACCTCATGATATTCAAGCTCTTATGCAAATAGAAAAAAGTTAAAACTATCATTATAAATTAAATTATTATGATGAAATTTTTTAATACTTACCAATCTATAATTAGGTTGTTTTCTCTCAATATACACGTCATATGCGAATAACTTTATGTGATTCATTTCACAATCCCATTGGACATATTTTGGGTTTTAAATATTCCGCTCAACTCTATATTTCTCGAACTGATTGAAACAAAATTCTCTTAAATTTAGGCAAAAAACTAATATCAGACAGAAGCGATATCGTCTTTTTATATGTATGCATATATCTTATAGCCCAGCAGTATGAGATAATATTTTACAGCCTGAATAATAAAACCCTTTAAAAGTAAACAGAGAGATGCATTTTATATTAAGCTACTCTCCACTAAAAAACCAAATTTCCCCCCCATATTGGTCTGCAAACAACCCAATTTCTCTTAGTCTTCCTACACTTTATTTGATTTACTGACATAAAGCTCTATGCTTTAAAATATAGACGCCCCTTAAACATCCCATATATAAAGTTTTTGTATATCCTGCACCGCCATCATCAGCAATAGTGTTTTACGATGTAACAGAATAAAATAATACTACTTCATTAAGGAAATTGGAGTTGTATCAATATCGCGATTAAAAACGTAACGTTTTCCATACACTTCAACGGTTGGAGGTTGACGATTTTCTTCAAAAAAATCATAACCTTTCTTAAGCATTACCCAAAATTGGTAATGAGGATTATCGCTATGACGTAACATATTATCCTTAGTCATGCGAAAAGGAAAAGCCTGCAACTGGAATGCTCTTTGTCCTCCTTTAAAAGCATCCCGCGCAAAGGCATAAATTTGAGCCATATTCTTATCACTCATAGAATAACAGCCGGCAGAAAAGCAAGAACCATGCACCATAAGATTGCTTCCTGTACGACCATTTTCCTGATCATAAAGGTTAGGAAATCCTATATTAAAAGAAAGATAATATTTTGAATAAGGATTCATTTGGCTTGCAGTAATCGTATAAAAACCTTCCGGTGTCTGAAGATCCCCTTCTTTATATTTAGGTCCAAGCTTACCAGACCATTTACAAATACCATAGCGAGCAACCAAGACAAAAGGACCGGAACGAGATTGCTTCCAAACTTCAGCAAGATTTTCTTCCTTGAAAAAGCGCATCACAATTGGTGCATAGGGATCAATATCATACAAAGCCATTCTATTCTGGATTTCCTGCGGAAGAGGCTGCTCAACTTTAGCACGAATAGAAGCTGGTAATCTTCCTTCACAAGCTGTCAATATTCCCATTACAAACAACACACACACAGCAAGGAATCTGTTAAATGTCATCGAAAAAACTCCAATCTAACACCCCTCATAAAAAACAACTTATGTTAATGACCGACCAATTTGAAGGTATTTTTCCCTTCGCTCTTGTTTAAGAACTTCACCATCTTTTCCAGCCATAGCTTTTAAAGCCTCTGAAATAATTTCACCTGTTGCATCAATGGCAATCTCTTTATCACGATGCGCTCCTCCTAAAGGCTCTGAAATAATGCCATCAATAATCTTTAAGCGAAGCAAATCTTGAGCAGTAATACGCATATTCATTGCGGCATCTTTTGCTCGTGCTGGATCTCGCCATAAAATAGAAGCTGCTCCTTCTGGAGAAATAACCGAGTAAATCGCATGTTCCAACATATAAACTTTATTAGCAGCCGCAATGGCTATTGCTCCTCCAGAACCACCTTCTCCAATAACAACAGATACAACAGGAACTTTTAGGCGCAAAGTTGCGGCTGTTGATTGAGCAATTGCTTCTGCTTGCCCACGTTCTTCAGCGCTTACCCCAGGATAAGCGCCCGCTGTATCGACAAAAGTAAGGAGTGGCAAACCAAATCGGTCAGCCATTTCCATAATACGAACAGCTTTACGATATCCTTCTGGACGTGCAGAACCAAAATTATAGCGCAAACGTGTTTGCGTATCGTGACCTTTCTCTTGACCAATGTAAGCTACTGCTTCCCCCTTAAAGCGTGCGAACCCAGCTTGAACAGCCTCATCTTCAGCAAATTTTCGATCTCCTGCCAAAGGTGTAACATCACTCAATAGGCGTTTAGAATAGTCCATAAAATGCGGACGATCAGGATGACGAGCAACTTGTGTTTTTTGCCACGGAGACAATTTTTTATAGAGATCGCGCAATGCCGTTTTGGAACGTGTTTCAAGACGTGCAATCTCGTCACTCATATCAAGACTGCCTTTTTCCTGAGAAATTTTTTTTAATTCAAGAATTTTTCCATCAAGATCAGCAACTGGTTTTTCAAAATCAAGATAATTATGCATTCTGTACCAACTCATTCAGTGTCACTTATACACTTATAATTTTCTTTATAAAGTCTTTTCTAAAACATCACCTTTTCTTTAACGAGCCTTTTGCTCATCGGCAAGTGGATGATGCTCATTAACGAGACGATAAAGTCCTTCTTCCAACACATGGGTATAAATTTGAGTGGTAGAAATATCAGAATGGCCTAACAAATGTTGAACGGCACGCAAATCAGCACCATTTTGCAAAAGATGGCTAGCAAAAGCATGACGCAACACATGGGGAGAAAAGCTTTCACTTTTTATTCCAGCCCTTTTAGCAAGATTTTTTAATTCCCGCGCAACAACTTGACGCGCAATATAGCCTGTTTCTGAATGGGCTGGAAAAAGATAAAGGCTTTTCGCATCTTCTCCCTGATCACGTAAATCCAACCACTGCAAAAGAACTTGATAGGCTTTTTTTGATAACAGCACCATTCGTTCTTTTTTCCCCTTACCGCGAACCAAAATACTGTATGCTTTCCCGCGAACAGCCTGCACGGGCAAACTCACCAACTCACTAATGCGTAATCCCGTTGCATAAAGCATTTCGCTGAGCAGCTGAAGACGCAATGCGCGCAGATAATCCTTAGATCCATAATCTGCTTGATTAACCTCCACCTGCGCCAAATCAAGAAATTTTGTCACCGCATCTTCACTGATAATTTTTGGCAAAGGACGCCCTTGGCGAGGGGCATCAATATCACTGGAAGGATCATCTCCTCTTAATCCCTCTGCATAAAGAAACTGATAAAATTGACGCAATGTTGATAAACGGCGCGCTTGTGAAGTTGCTGCAAAACCAAACGTATGCATAAGCGACAAAAGAGCAATGAGATCCTCCTTTTGTGCTGAAAAAAGAGAAACAGAGTGCGAAGACAATTCCTCTTGCGCCCACTGTAAATCATGCTGATAAGCCGCAAGTGTATGAGCAGAAGCACCTCGCTCAGCACTCATCATTTCAAGAAAACGCTCTATCACAATATTACTTTTCATTGATTCATTCTCAAAGAAAGAGCTCGTAAATCCAAAGGGACATCAACAGACATATCCACAGTTACGGGGTCAACAAAAACGACAAGAATGATCATTATACTAAAAAGAATAGCAAGAAAAATGAAAAGAATCATCAAAAGTCTGGTTAATGTCGGCATAAAATAATAAACTTTTCCAAAATACTCTATCCCTTATATTCTATATTATAAAGATTAACAGGAATTGACTTTAAAGCAGATAAATGCCGAAATAAGCTATGAAAAATAATCGACCCCAACATCCCCCCCTGTCACAAATAAAAAGACAAATCTTATCATCTCTTGATAATCAAGCTCTTGTGTTTGTTGGTCTTATGGGAGCAGGAAAATCAGTCATCGGAAAACGCGTTGCTACAATGCTTGATTTACCCTTTTATGACTCTGATCAAGAAATTGAAAAAGCTTCAAAAATGACCATCACCGAACTCTTTAAAATTTATGGTGAATCAGAATTCCGCGCTCTTGAACAGCGTGTTATTCTCAATCTTATAAAAAAAAGTCCTCTTGTCTTAGCAACGGGTGGTGGTGCATACATAAATCAAAACATCCGAAAAGCCATTCATCAAAATGCTATATCGATCTGGCTCAAAGCGGACCTTGATATCCTCATGCAACGTGTCTCAAAGCGCAAAATACGCCCCCTTCTCCAAACAGAAAACCCTAAAGAAACCATGCAAAAGCTCATGGACCAGCGTTATCCTATTTATGCAAAGGCAAACTTAACAATTCACACACATAAAGAAAGCCGTCTTACCGTGGCAAAAAATGTCATACGGTCTATACATCACTACCTTGATACAGAAAAATAACCACAGGAACAACAAGCATGCAAACCAAAATCGTTACTGTTAAACTGGACAAGCGCTGTTACGATATCATTATTGGACCCAATCTCATTTCGCAAGCAGCTTTACAAATTAAGAATTCTCTTCAGAAAACGGATTTTCATCAAACGCGTTTGGCAATTGTTACAGATACAAATGTTGCACCTCTCCATTTGAATCCATTACAAGCAGAGTTAACAAAAAATAAAATCCATACTGTCCCTATTATTGTAGAAGCAGGAGAACAATCAAAATCATTTTCAACCTTGCAAACTGTCATCGATCAAATTCTTGCTGCACGCTTAGAAAGGGGTGACTGTGTAATTGCTTTTGGTGGCGGTGTCATTGGAGATCTAGCAGGATTTACAGCAAGTATAATACGCCGCGGCATGAATTTCATTCAGATGCCCACAACGCTTCTTGCACAAATTGATTCTTCTGTTGGTGGAAAAACAGGCATCAACAGCCGATATGGTAAAAATCTTATTGGTGCTTTTTATCAACCGCAATGCGTTATTGCTGACACATCTGTTCTTGATACACTCCCACCACGCCAATTTCGCGCAGGTTATGCAGAAATGGTCAAATATGGTCTTATTAACCAACCTGAATTCTTTGCATGGCTTGAAAAAAACGGACAAAAAATTTTCTCCAATGGCCCCATGCGAACAGAAGCCATTGTTCGCTCATGCCAATTTAAAGCTGCCATAGTCGCCCGCGACGAATACGAAACAGGAGAGCGCGCACTCCTAAATCTTGGTCATACCTTTGGACACATGCTTGAAACAGCAACCTCTTATGATTCCAAGCGTTTAATTCATGGTGAAGCTGTAGCAATTGGAATGATTCTGGCACATCAATTCTCTGCACAACTGAATCTATGCGACCCCACACTCGTAGATCGTATCGAAACACACCTTAAAGCTGTAGGTTTACCTACACGGTTAAAGGATATCCCAGGAGATCTACCAGATGCTGAAACATTGATGACTCTCATTGCTCAAGATAAAAAAGTTTCACAAAACAATTTGACCTTTATTTTAACACGGGGACTTGGCCAATCATTTATTGCAAAAAATGTTCCATCAGATGCAGTTTTATCCTTTTTGGAACAAAAATTAACAGAAATTCGTTAATTCATATTGAATATAATTGATTCGTTTTTATACTTCTATTAAAGGAATAGTTATGATGATGTCTGCGTAGCTCAGTAGGATAGAGCACAGGATTCCTAAAGAAATTGGGCGCCTTGAGGAGAAATCCTTAAAGTGGATCTGCTCAAATTCGGGGAAAGCTTCATAGGCAAAACTATATGCCAATCCCGAGCCAAGCCTCTCTTCACATGAGAGGAAGGTGTAGAGACTGAACGGGCAGCACCTAAAAAGCGCAAGCTTTACGGTGAAGAGACAGTCCAGACCACAAACAGCCAATAAGGTTGGCGGTGAAAATCGAAGTGGTATGAATCCTGGGGTCGCAGGTTCGAATCCTGCCGTAGACACCATCTTCTTAAGACAAATTACTTTTCATATAGGGAAGCATTATGAAAAAAACTCTACAAATTTTAGGATTTTTTTCCTCTTTATTATTTTTCAATGTTAGTAGCACCTTCGCTGCTGCTTTAGTCATTGAAGTTTCAGGTAATCCAGAAAAACAAACCATAACCTATCAATGTGATATGGGTGCAAATAAAGAACGCGTTGAAGCAACTTATTACAACGCTGACGATATTTCATTGATTGATTTCAAATGGAAAGGCGATCGTATTATCGCTGCGAATGTTATTGCTGCTTCTGGGGCAAAATATGTAGGGGAGCAGTATATCTGGTGGGAGAAAAATAAAGAAGTAACACTTTATGATCTTACCCAAGATCCAGAAGAAAAAAAGCCCATCCTCTGTAAGGATGAATCACTGTTATTATTTTAAATAACTGAGGAAATATCATGAAAAAAATTGCTTTTATTGTAGGATTTTTTATTTCTTTGAGCCTACCGCTCTTCGGTTCACTTAATGCTTTTGCTGGCTCTTTAGTTATTGAAGTGCCAGATGATCCAGAGCCAACAACAGAAGTTATTACCTATCAATGCGAAACAGGGACAAATAAAGAGCATGTTGAAGTAACCTATCTCAATGCGGGTAGTATTTCACTTGTTGATTTCAAATGGCAAGAAAAGCGCATCATCGCTTCCCGCAGCATGAGTGCTTCTGGAGCAAAATATATGGGAGGCCCCTATATATGGTGGACAAAAGGAAACGAAGCTACACTTTCTGATCTCATTAATGATCCAGAAGAAAAAAATCTTATTCAATGTTTAGAAGAACAAAAAACAGAATAAAAAAGTTATAGTGCCTTAAAAATCGCTCTGGCTCGTGTCACATGACGTTTCGTCGGAAGCAGGGGTTTGTTTTTCCACCTGACGAGATAAAAGGGCCAGCGGTTTTTCTAATTTATTTTCTGAATAGTGTCGATAAGCCGCTGCTTGTGATACCAACATAGAAGCGGCCGGTATTGTTACAAGTAAAAAAATCATCAACAAAAATTCATGAAAAACAAAATGATGATCTACAAAAATTGAATAAAGAAACGACGCAACAAGAATACTACCAGCGCCCCAACTTGTACTGAGTGAAAGCATATGTAAACGCTTATAAAAAGTGGGAAGGCGCACCAATCCTATTGTTCCAATCAACGTGAGACCCGATCCTAAGATCAAAAAAAACGTAACAGCAATAGCAACAATAAGGGATACATCATCCTTCATTCAATAATCTCCCCTCGCATGAGGAATTTTGCCAACGCAATACTTGATACAGGACCCAATAAGCCAACAATGAGAGCTGCCACAAAATAAATGGTTGTCCCTGAACGGATATCGAATGTTAGAAATAAAAGAATAGTGATTATATAAAGAGCATCCAACCCCACAATCCGATCTTGCGCTCGTGGACCACGAATCAACCGAAACAGTGCGAGAATCATTGCCAAACTTAAAAAAAATTGCGAAAGATAAAGCCCCCAATAAAGGATCACCATACTCATTAAAAAATCTCCAAAAGTAATTGTTCATAGCGTTTTTTGATCAATTTTTGGTAATCATATCCATTTTCAAAATTTAAGACATGAAGCAAAAGTTCACTATTCTTTCTATTATAAGCAATCCAAATAGTCCCTGGAGTTGCTGAAAGAATACATGCCAAAACAGCTAAAGCTGTGCGACTTTCAAGCAAAAGAGGCACCACAATAAAACCAGACTGCTGTGTTCTAGATCTTTTGGTTAAAATGAAGTAAGCTACAGCAATATTTGAAATAATAGAATCAATAAACACACGAAAAAACAGCTTAAAGGCGGCATGCCAACTTTTAATGGTTATTTTTTCCGGCTCAAGAAGCCGCATCATCCAGCCCCCAAATAAAGCAATGATAATGCCTAAAAGCAGTTGACCGAAACTAAA
Source organism: Bartonella saheliensis (assembly GCF_902162175.1). Taxonomy (NCBI): domain Bacteria; kingdom Pseudomonadati; phylum Pseudomonadota; class Alphaproteobacteria; order Hyphomicrobiales; family Bartonellaceae; genus Bartonella; species Bartonella saheliensis. Next base: position 23,769 of record NZ_LR607197.1, on the reverse strand, counting down.
GCCATTTAAGATCAGCCACATAAAAATAATTGCTACGCTAGAAAAAGAGAAAAAATAACGATATTTCACTGATAAATCCCTCTATTTTCAAGAGAAAAATCATCTAAAACGCTGCCAATATAATTTTGAGGCTCATGCAAAGTTTTAGCTGTTTCAAACATATAACGACTAACAGGACCAGCGACAATTGTAATAAGAAAACACAAAGCAAGCAGAACGGCAATGGGGGCAAATTCAATCACTTGCACCCGTGGAATCCTCCCTTCAAGTGAGATCCAAAAAGTTCGAATGCCTGTTCGTGTCATCGCAATTAAAGCCGCAAAACCAGAGAGAGTGACAAAAATCATAAAAAGCCAATCGTAATAAACGGGTAAAGAGGGAGAAATATTTTCTTTACTATGGTTTAAGAGTGCTACAAACATCATAAATTTAGCAACAAAACCAGAAAAAGGAGGTAGACCAATAATTAAGAGAGCACAAAAACCAAAACACGCTCCAAGAATTGCCAAAGTTACGGGTAAATAGGTTCCTATTTCATCTTCTTCCTCCTCTTCATCGTCCCCATAAACTTCCATTGTCACCGTCAAAACATTAGCTGCGACATCTTGACAGCGTTCAACCAATTCCACCAAAAGAAAAAAAGCGCTAAGTGCCAAAGTTGAGGAAACAATATAAAAGAGTGCTCCTGCGATCAGTGCTGTATTGCCGATCCCGATTGCGCTCAACAATGTCCCAGAAGAGACCAAAACACTATAAGCAGCCAAACGTACTAAGATTTGGCTTGCCAACACCCCAATAAAACCAAAAGCCATAGTGGCAAGCCCACCGTAAAATAAAACCGTTTGACCAAAATGGTTAAAATGTCCACTTTCTGGTCCGAACCATAACAATGTTAAGCGTAAAATAATATAAATACCAACTTTGCTTAAAAGTGCAAAAGAAGCTCCAACAGGTGCCACTGCTGCGCTATAAGTTGGCATCAACCAAAAATTCAATGGCCACACCCCTGCTTTAATTAAGAAAGCAATTCCCAAAAGAGCAGCCCCTATTTCAAATAAAATTATATCGCTAGAAGCTATATATTGCATTTTTACAGCCAAATCAGCCATATTGAGGGTACCTACGATTCCATAAATAAGTGCCGCACCAACGAGAAAAAACAATGAAGCTACCAAATTAATCACGACATAATGCAACCCAGCACGCACACGTAACGGACCAGAACCATGCAACGCAAGCCCATAAGAAGCTGTCAACATCACTTCAAAAAATACAAATAAATTAAATAAATCACCTGTTAAAAAAGCGCCGTTTATTCCAACCATAAAAAATTGCATCAATGACTGAAAATGAGGACCCGCTTTATACCAATGTGCCCGCGCAAAAACCAATGAAGCGCTGATCAACAAACTAGAAAGCAAAAGCATCATAGCACTTAAGCGATCCAGCACCAAAACGATACCAAAAGGAGAAGGCCAATTGCCAAGCCGATAAACATCCACAGCTGGTGCAACTTCAAGAGCACGCATCACCAGTAAAACAGCAATGATAACCAACAATACGGTAGAAAAAATACTTATGAGTGATTTCAGTTTTGAACGACGTTCATCATAGAAAAGAAGAAGGGCTCCAGTACTTAACGGCAAAAGAATCGGCACGATAAGAAGGTGACGCACACAAGCTTCCATCACTGTACCTCACGTCCATCAACGTGATCTGAACCTGTTAAACCGCGCGAAACCAACAAGATAACCAAAAAGAGAGCTGTTGTTGCAAAACCGATCACAATTGAAGTTAAAACCAAAGCCTGTGGAAGAGGATCAACATAATTTGCCGGATTGATAGCCATCGTAGGATCAACAATTGGCGCTGCATTACTGCGTGGTCTACTCATTGCAAATATGAAAAGATTGACACCATAGGATATCAAGGACAAACCAAGAATGACTTGAAAAGTTCGGGGGCGCAAAATGAGCCAAATTCCAGATCCGACAAGAACACCAATGGCCAAAGAAAGAATAATTTCCATTAATTTTCCTTCTCTTTTAAAGGAGGTTTTTTACCGATTCGGTAACTACGAATGGATTGATGTGCAAGAGCAATTAAAATGAGAATTGTTGCTCCCAACACAAGAGAAAACACACCAAAATCAAACAAAAAAGCAGATGCTATAGGAATCTTTCCAATCAATGGCATATGAATATATTGGAAAAATGATGTTAAAAAAGGGTAGCCAACAAACAAAGCCCCTGCTCCCGTGACAACCGATAGCAATAAGCCAAAGCCCATCCAGCGTAAAGGCAAAACTCTTAAATGATTTTCCACCCAACGAATATCCCGGGCAAGATACTGCAAAATAAAGCCTATCGCTAAAGTCACACCACCAACAAATCCACCACCTGGAAGATCATGTCCTCGTACAAATAAATAAAAAGAAAAAGCAATAATAACGGAAAAGAGCCAGCCCATAATAACAGAAGGAATAGCGAGATAGTTTAAGACTGTATCCCCCACATTTCGATCCGGTTGTGCCTTATCAAAAGCTTCCTGAACACGTTGTTGAAACGGCGGCTCAATACTTTCAGGAGCAGGACGGAATCGACGCAAAAGAGCAAAGACAGTTAAAGAAACACCCCCCAAAACCACAACTTCTCCCATCGTATCAAAACCACGAAAATCCACTAACAATACGTTCACAACATTGCGACCACCAGCACCAGAATAAGTATTTTTCAGAAAAAAATTAGAAACTGTTGTCCCTTGAGGACGTGTCATCATCGCAAAAGAGAGCCATGCAACACCAGCACCTCCTATAATTGCTAAAATGAAGTCACGGGCGCGACGTAAACGCACCCCAAAATGAACAGACGTTGGAGAAGGATTATATACACGCTTAGGCAACCACCGCAAACCAAGCAATAATAAAACAGTCGTCACCACTTCAACAACTAATTGCGTTATAGCCAAATCGGGCGCAGAAAGCCATAAAAAGGTTGTACACGTCATTAGCCCTGCTCCCCCCAAAAGCATGAGGGATGCAAGACGATGAAATTTTGCTTGCCAAGCAACTAAAAGCGCGCACAATCCACCGACGAGCCAAACAACAAGAAAAGGAATATCAAGTGGAAAAAGCGGTAACCCTCCCAGCGCAATTAAACCATCATACCAAAGCAAAAGACCAACAAAAATAAAACATACAGTAAAAATCCAGTGCAACTGGATTTGCAAACGACGTGTTGATAAAACAGCTTCCACCGCACGTGCCCATTTCCAAGAAATAATCACAAGAATGCGTTCAAAAATACGCGGTCCTTTCAAATGACGAAAAAAAGGCGCCCCATCATCACAAGATAAAAAATAACGCCGCCCAACAACATAGAGCAAGCTACCCCCAAATAAAGCCACTAAGCTCATCATTAATGGCGTATTAACCCCATGCCAAACAGCCAAGCTATAAGAGATCGTCATCGGTCCTAAAACAGAAACAACAGCATTATCTAAAATAGGCCCGATTGTAAAATTAGGAAAAATACCAACGGCCAAACAAATAAACACCAAAAGTTCCATGGGTAAACGCATAAAATGCGGTGGTTCATGGGGAGTTTTGGGTAATTTATCCGATTTTGGTCCCCAAAAGACCCCATGAATAAAACGTATAGAATAGGTCACACTAAACAGGCTAGCAAGCGTTGCGACATAAGGAGCAATCCAATCAAGCCATGATTCCATATGCGTTTCAACAGCTTCAGCAAAAAACATTTCTTTTGATAAAAAACCATTGAGCAAAGGAACACCAGCCATTGCCGCACTTGCTACTAAAGCAAGCGTTGCTGTAATCGGCATAGAGCGATAAAGACCTGTTAGCTTACGCATATCACGTGTTCCCGTTTCGTGATCAATAATGCCAGCAGCCATAAATAAAGACGCTTTAAAAGTAGCATGATTAGCCATATGAAAGATTGCTGCAACACACGCAAGGGGACTCCCAAGACTTAAAAGCGTTGTAATCAATCCAAGATGACTAATCGTTGAATAAGCAAGCAGTCCCTTTAAATCTTGCTGAAACATGGAAAAATAAGCGCCAAGCAACAATGTTGAAAGTCCTGAAAAGCCAACCATCCAAAACCAAGACTCTGTCCCAGAGAATACGGGCCATAAACGAACCAGCAAAAACAACCCTGCTTTCACCATCGTTGCCGAATGCAAATAAGCCGATACGGGTGTTGGCGCTGCCATCGCATTAGGCAACCAAAAATGAAAAGGAAACTGTGCGCTTTTTGTTAATCCACCCAATAAAATACAAATAAGGGCGGGGATATAAAGCGAACTTGATCGGATCATATCTCCAGACTGTAAAATTTTATCCAGATCAAAACTACCAACGACATACCCAATCAATAAAACCCCAATAAAAAGAGCAAAACCACCAAAACCTGTAATTGTTAAAGCCATACGCGCCCCTTCACGCGCACTCGCATTGTGGTACCAGTAACCGATCAATAAAAAAGAAAAAATACTGGTGAGTTCCCAGAAAATAACCAAAAAGATGAGATTACCTGATAAAACAATCCCTGTCATTGAGCCCATAAAGGCTAGAAAAAAAGAGAAAAATCGTGGTACAGAATCGGCAGGATCCATATAATAACGGGCGTAAACAACAACAAGCAGCCCAATTCCTGTAATGAGCAAGCAAAAAAGCCACGACAGACCATCCATCCGGAGGATCAAATCACCTCCCCATTCTGGGAGCCAAGAAATATTTAAACGGATAATATGATTGCCACGAATTACCGGATAAAGCATAATTGTAAAAAGAAGACTGAAGAGAGCAATTCCCCCTGCAAACCACGCTTCATTATTTTTTGCTGTCGAACGAAAAAAGCCAATAACAGCACTTCCACAAAAGGGAAGCAAAATGAGCAATATCAGCATTGCTTCCCGTGTTGTCATTCTTTTAGCTCCATCCTGCCCTTAATATTTTGTCATCGACAAAATAAAAATTTATATTTTTACCCCCCTATGTCACACTTAATGATAATAAGATGTAATAAAACTTAAAAGCATTTAAATTTTTCAAAAAACAATGCTTGCATAGAAAAGCTTCACACAAATCCAGTTCTCATTTTATTGTAAGAGCAATAACGAGAACGACAAGAAGCAATTAAAATTTTATTTAATCATTTCTATCCTGTAAAAAAGTGCGATAAGCACTGTTTACGAGGACCATGAAAAGGCTGAAAGCTATTATCATTTTTATTATAAGAGCGATAACGAGAACGACAAGATTCGATATGCTGTTTAAGCATCCATGGCTCTTTTTTTTCTGGACTTTCAGAAGAAGACGTTAAGAAGATTCTTTTCGCACCTGATACAACTTTTAATGACGCGTCCTTTGTGCTTAAGTGCGGTGATGTCACAAAAGCTGCTTCAGGATACCACCAGTTATCTTTATACTTAACATAACCACGCCGATAATGATGATAACCCTTAAAACCATTAAGTTCTCTACGCCCTGTAAAAATCAAAGGTTCCGAACTCTCTTGGGCAAAGGTCTGAGAGACCAGTTTGGCTTTAGCATCACCTTTATTTTGTCCCAAATGAACAAGAGCAGTTGTTATAAGGAAAAGACTGCTTATAAATAAAAAAGCTAAAGCATAATATAATTTTTTTTTCATACGCATAACGCAAAACTCAAACTAATAAATGACAGCGGTTACAGAAAGTCTTTCTCTTGCTAGACAGAAACAGATTCTTTTCTTAAGATTCTTTTTTCTTGAGACATTCTGTTACTCTTTGTACTAAACGCTGATCTCAAGAATAAGATCCTTTAAAAAAGAATGAATGAATGATGATAAAAACCCCCTACTATCTTATAGACAAATCGAAACTCATCAAAAATATGCAAACAATTTCTCGTTTACGAGAAATGTCAGGAGCAAAAGTTTTGCTTGCTTTGAAATGTTTTGCCACATGGAGTGTTTTTGATTTAATGTCTGAGTTTATGGATGGAACCACCTCATCATCTCTTTATGAACTGCGTTTAGGAAGAGAAAAATTTGGCAAAGAAACCCATGCCTATTCTGTTGCTTGGGCTGATCACGAAATTGATGAAGCCTGTGGTTATGCAGATAAAATTATCTTTAACTCAATTCAGCAACTTCAACGCTTTTCTGATGCAACAAAAACCATTCAACGAGGTCTAAGATTAAATCCAGGTATCAGTGCATCCAATTTTGATCTTGCTAATCCCTCCCGTCCTTTTAGTCGCTTAGGAGAAACGAACCAAAGTGCTATTAAAGAAGTTCTACCTCTCATCAACGGCTTAATGATCCATAACAATTGCGAAAATGCTGATTTTAATCTTTTTAATCAAATGCTCGGGGTTATGGAAGAGAAGTTTTCAGAACTTTTTTCTGCCGTAGATTGGATAAGCCTTGGTGGTGGAATTCACTTTACAGCTGAAAATTATCCGCTAGAAGCTCTTGCAGAACGCTTAAAAAACTTTTCAGAAACCTATGGTGTCACTCTTTTTCTAGAACCAGGGGAAGCTGCTATCACCAAAAGCACTACCTTAGAAGTTAGCGTTCTTGATACATTGTATAATGAAAAAAATCTTGCCATCGTTGATAGCTCAATCGAAGCACATATGCTTGATCTTCTCATTTATCGTGAAAATGCGAAATTAGAACCAAATCAAGGTCCGTACGAAATTATGGTCTGCGGCAAATCTTGCCTTGCCGGTGATATTTTTGGAACATTTCAATTTCCAAAACCTCTGAAAATAGGTGACAGACTGTCTTTTCAGGATGCAGCAGGTTATACAATGGTCAAAAAAAACTGGTTTAATGGTGTGACAATGCCTGCTATTGTTCTGAAAGAATGCGATGGTACATTAACGCTGCAACGCCAATTCAGCTATAATGATTATCGGACAAGCCTTTCATGAAAGAATAACCGTAAAAACGATTATACAACAAACAGTATTGAAAAGGAGATGAACCTACAATGAAAAAAAATGTTCTCATTATTGGTGCTGGAGGTGTTGCACAAGTTGTTGCCCACAAATGTGCTCAAAACAACGATATTTTTGGTGAAATTCATATTGCTTCACGAACACTCAAAAAGTGTGAAGCCATCATTGCTTCCATTAAAGAAAAAAACACTATGAAAAGACAAGGTGTTCTTCAGAGTCACAAACTTGATGCAATGGATATAGAAGAAACTGTAAAACTTATCCAAAAGACCAAATGTGAAATTGTCATCAATGTTGGTTCTGCCTTTCTTAACATGTCTGTTCTTTCAGCCTGTATTGAAGCCAAATGCGCCTATATCGATACTGCCATTCATGAAGATCCTCTTAAAATTTGCGAAACACCACCTTGGTATGGCAATTATGAATGGCCTCGGCGTCAAGAATGTGAAAAAGCTGGTATCACTGCTATTTTAGGTGCGGGCTTTGATCCAGGTGTTGTAAATTCTTATGCAGCGTTAGCACATAAATGTTATTTTGATAAGATCACTGATATTGATATCATTGACATTAATGCTGGAAGTCATGGACGTTGGTTTGCCACGAATTTTGATCCAGAAATTAACTTTCGTGAATTTACAGGACAAGTATGGTCATGGCAAAACAAAAAATGGACTTCCAATAAAATGTTTGAAGTCAGTCATGAATGGGATCTTCCTGTTGTTGGAAAACAAAAAGCCTATATGACAGGACATGATGAAATTCATTCACTTTCCAAAAATCTTGATGTTCAAAATATCCGCTTCTGGATGGGATTTAGTGATCGTTACATCACTGTTTTTACCGTTTTGAAAAATCTTGGTCTCTTATCCGAACAGCCCGTTACAACAGCAGAAGGGCAAGAAGTCATTCCTTTAAAAGTTGTAAAAGCTGTCTTACCCGATCCTTCTTCTCTCGCCCCAGAATACACAGGAAAAACCTGTATTGGAGATCTTATCAAAGGCGAAAAAGATGGAAAACCAAAAGAAATTTTTATTTACAACGTAGCCGATCACAAACAAGCTTTTCATGAAACCGGTGCACAAGGAATTTCCTATACAGCTGGTGTACCAGCAGCAGCAGCAGCTCTTCTCATTGCCACAGGCGAATGGGATGTTAAAACGATGGTCAATGTAGAAGAATTACCTCCCCATCCTTTCCTCAAATATCTTGATCATATGGGGCTTCCCACCTTTATAAGAGAACAACAAGAGGACAAAAAATTACAATTTTAAATTTATCCCTACAGAAAACATAAGCCTAGTTTTTTTAAGTTATTACAAAACTGCCTCATGAAAACAACTTCATATTCTTATGAAATTATGTTTTTTAGCTATGGGGCATTTTGGCAATATTAGGATTTTTTAAAAACCTTAAAGAAGATCTAGATCATCTTTTTAAGACAGAGCAAGCAACGATTAAAAAGAACAGAGAGGCAAAAACTGATTTAATCATCTTATATGGTCTGCTATTAGCCTTAAAAAGGAAGTGCCTCAACAAAAGATATAAAAATACCACCTTAAAAGGTGGTATTTTTCAAAATATTTGGCACCCTCTTGATCTTAAAAAGCAAAAATCCTTAACCCACATAAATCATTAAAAAAAACTGCTTTCTTTAAAAAAACTCCTCTTGGCTTCTCACTTTATGTGTCTCACACCATATATAACCCATTAATTTATAACAATAAAATATCGTTTCTATAAAAAACGGTTCATAAATATCCAGCTTCTTATCGAATACCTTTCGCTTGGCTTTCCACTGCGTGAACTCTATAAGCAAACTTTTCTCTTAATATAAATTGTAAGTATAATTTATTATTGTGCACATTGAATGATAGCTCCATACTCGTAGGATTTTCTCATGACAAATCTATTTATATTGAATTAATCAAAACCATTTTTTCTACATGTAAAAAACGGGAGGAATTCATATGAATAAAAGGGCAAGAAAAGAAAAAATACCTCTTATAAACGCTCTCAAATAGCCGAAAATTATATAATATTGAAAGCCCATAAATATAACTTATGGAGCCGACTTACACCTTTTACCAAGCATAAAGATGATAGCGCATAATGAGTTTTACAGTTACACCCTTCACGAACACACTATCGCGAAATAGATTTGAGAGTTTTGAGAAATGCTTCCTTAAAACAAAGCACGCAAACAGGCTGTCCCCTATCCCAAAATTTTATAACAGAATAAAAACACCACACACGTAAAATTTGATATAGACTAAATACAACTGCTTTAAACGAATGTGCACAATAGGGTAATTAATCAAAACGACACAACAGAGATTTAAAACAACAATTACTGAAAAGCACACAACAAACTAAGGAGAACACCTCGTACGATTGTTTTTATTCTCTCTTAAAATTTGTTGCATGCTTCACAAATATTTACTGTCCTCTTTGACCTTTTAAAATGTACGTTTTAAAAGCTTTTTAAATATGAAGCGGTTTAGCAAATGTTGCCAAAGCTGCTTCACGAACTGCTTCTGATAAGGTAGGATGAGCATGACAACAGCGTCCTAGATCCTCTGATGAACCACCAAATTCCATTAAAACTGCAATTTCGTGAATCATTTCACCGGCACCAAACCCAAGAATATGCCCCCCCAAAACCCGATCTGTTTTCTTATCAGCAAGGATTTTAACAAACCCATCACTCTTTTGCATCGCACGCGCACGACCATTGGCCATAAAAGGAAATTTGCCAACATTATATTCAATACCGGCTGCTTTGAGTTCTTCTTCTGTCTTTCCTACACTCGCAATTTCCGGCTGTGTATAAACGACACTAGGAATAACATCAAAGTTAACATGCCCTTTTTGACCTGCCAAAATTTCTGCCACCGCAACGCCTTCTTCCTCTGCTTTATGCGCTAACATTGGTCCTTTTATGACATCACCAATTGCATAAATTCCCGGAACATGTGTCTGCCAATGAGCATCAATTGCAATAAAGCCACGTTCATCTAACCGAACACCAGCTTCACTCAAGCCAAGCCCCTCCGTATACGGAGAACGTCCAGTCGCAATAAGCACAACATCAGCCTCTAAGGTCTCAGATTCACCACCTTTAACAGATTCAAAGCTCACCTGAGCCGTTGAGCCAGATTGTGTAATGGCTGTTACCTTTGCACCCGTTTTATATTCAATCCCCTGCTTTTCCATTAACTTTTGAAATTGACGTGAAACTTCACCATCCATTGAGCCCAAAACCTTATTCAGATACTCAATAATAGTCACTTTAGCCCCTAAACGGCTCCAAACTGAACCAAGTTCTGAACCAATAACGCCAGCACCCACAACAATCATACGTGATGGTACTTTTTCAAGAGAAAGGGCTCCCGTAGAAGAAACAATAGTCTTTTCATCAATTTCAACATTCACTCCTGGAATGCCTGAACTCTCTGAACCTGTAGCAATAATAATATTTTTTGTTTCAATTGTTTGTTTATGACCATCTCTAGCAACAACTTCCACATGACCCGCACTCAAAATTTTAGCTGTTCCAAAAAAAGTATCAACTTTATTTTTTTTCATCAAAAAAGACACACCACTTGTATTGGCTGTCACTACAGCTTTCTTATGAACCATCATCTGTTCAAGATTAAGCTTAGATTTGCCAATAGAAATTCCAAGCGTTTCAAAACCATGTTGGGTTTCAGCAAACACTTCTGAAGCATGCAACAATGCTTTAGAAGGTATACAACCAACATTGAGACATGTCCCCCCTAATGTTGTACGCTTTTCAATAATTGCTACTTTAAGCCCTAGTTGTGCCGCCTTTATTGCTGCTACATAACCACCTGGACCCGCTCCGATCACAGCTACATCATAAGACATCCGTTTCTCCTTTCATCCTGAAAACTGTATTTTACAAGTCAAGAACAAGGCGTTCCGGATCTTCTAAGCTTTCCTTAACACGCACAAGGAAAGTTACAGCTTCTTGCCCATCCACAATACGGTGATCATAAGAAAGCGCTAAATACATCATGGGGCGGATCACAACTTGGCCCTCGATAACCATTGCTCGCTCTTTAATCGCATGCATTCCCAAAATACCAGATTGTGGTGCATTCAAAATCGGTGTTGACATCAACGATCCATACACACCACCATTGGTAATGGTAAAAGTTCCGCCTTGCATATCAGAAACGGCTAATTTCCCATCACGCGCAAGACGTCCCAAACGGCCAATCTCCTTTTCAATTTCTGCCAATGACATTTGATCTGCATCACGCACCACTGGAACGACAAGACCTTTATCCGTTCCAACAGCAATTCCAACATTGACATAGTTTTTGTAAACGATATCTGTCCCATCAATTTCGGCATTAACAGCAGGAAGTTCTTTTAATGCATGACAAACAGCTTTGGTAAAAAATCCCATAAAACCAAGTTTAACGCCATGTTTCTTTTCAAAAAGATCCTTATAACGCTTGCGCAAATCCATTACCGCCGACATATCAACCTCATTAAATGTGGTTAACATTGCTGCTACATTTTGCGCATCTTTAAGACGACGAGCAATTGTTTGACGCAATTTCGTCATACGAACCCGCTCTTCACGTGTTTCTGGAACAGAAACCATTGAAGAACTTGTTGCAGAGGAGGAAGGAGTAGGCGTTTTTGTTCTTTGTTCTAATCCACCAATGACATCTTCTTTAAGAATTTGTCCACGTTTTCCAGAACCTGAAATATCACTTTTTTCTACATTATTTTCAGCCATCAACTTTGCTGCTGAGGGTGAAGGAGGCATAGTACTACTTGAAACAAGCTTCTCCGATTCAGAGGAAGCCGCTGGAACAGGTGTAGCAGCAGGCGAAAATGATTGGGAAACACCAGCTTGGCCAGCTTCTACCGTTCCTAAAAGAGCTTTCACTTCAACCGTATCGCCTTCTTTTGCGATGATTTCAGATAATTTTCCAGCAACAGGAGAAGGAACTTCAACAGTTACCTTATCAGTTTCTAATTCAACCAAAGGCTCATCCATAGCGACAGCTTCACCCAGTTTTTTAAACCATTTGCCAACCGTTGCTTCGGTAACCGATTCGCCCAAAGTAGGAACACGGATTTCAGTAGTCATAATATTTTTCCATACATCAGAGTAGTAACAAATTAAGAACCTAACGCGTCTTTAAGAAACGCAGCCAGTTGTTCAAGGTGTTTCACCATTAACCCAGAGGCCGGTGATGCACTCGCCGGACGTCCTGCATAACGAGCACGTGAATATTGCGCATTAATATGCGTCAAAACCCATTCCAAATAAGGCTCAATAAATGACCAAGCCCCCATGTTTTTTGGCTCTTCTTGGCACCAAAAAACTTCTGCCTGCAAAAAGCGCGATAACACATTCACCAAAACTTTTGCAGGGAAAGGATACAACTGTTCGACACGAAGAAGATAAACATCATCAATACCCTTTTTTTCACGTTCTTCATAAAGATCGTAATAAACCTTTCCTGTACAAAGAACGACACGGCGAATTTTATTATCTTTCTGCAACTTCACGACAGAATCTTTAAGACATTCTGCATCATCAAGCAATACACGAGAGAAACTCGTTTCTGGTCCCATTTCATTGAGAAGAGAAACAGCTCTCTTATGACGCAAAAGTGATTTAGGTGTCATTAAAATCAATGGCTTACGAAAATCACGTTTAATTTGTCGACGCAAAATATGAAAATAATTTGCAGGGGTTGTACAATTAGCAACCTGCATATTATCTTCCGCACAAAGCTGAAGAAACCGCTCCAAACGTGCAGAAGAATGCTCCGGTCCTTGTCCTTCAAAACCATGAGGCAATAAACACACAAGACCAGACATACGGAGCCATTTACGCTCTGCTGATGAAATAAATTGATCAAAAATGACCTGTGCACCATTAGAGAAGTCACCAAATTGTGCTTCCCAAAGTGTTAATCCTCGTGGTTCAGCAAGAGAATATCCATATTCAAAACCAAGAACAGCTTCTTCAGAAAGCATAGAATTAACAACTTCATAAAGTGCTTGCCCCTTTTGTAAATGATTCAAAGGAATATAACGCGCTTCATTTTCTTGGTCATAAAGAACTGAATGACGTTGTGAAAAAGTTCCCCGTTCAACATCTTCACCCGAAAGACGAACCGGTGCTCCTTCTAAACAAAGTGAGCCGAAAGCGAGAGCTTCAGCGGTAGCCCAGTCAACGCCCTCACCGGTTTCAAAAATTTTAGCACGATTGCTTAAAAAACGCTGTATCGTTTTATGAACATGAAAATTTTCTGGAACTTCGATAAGTTTCTGACCAATTTCCTTTAAAGTTTTTAATTCAACACCCGTTGTTCTAGAATGTTGCTCATCAGCATTACTAAAAGCTTTGAGTCCCGTCCAGCTTCCATCAAGCCAATCAGCCTTATTAGGTTTATAAGAAGCACTTGCTTCAAGCTCACCTTCAAGTTTATCGCGCCATAACTTTTTTTGTTGCTCAATCTCTTCTGAAGAAACCAATCCTTCTGCGATTAATTGATCACTATAAAGCTGAAGAGTTGTTTTATGATTACGAATTGCCTTATACATAAGTGGCTGCGTAAAAGAAGGTTCATCACCTTCATTATGTCCATAACGGCGATAACAAAACATATCAATGACCACCGGTTTATGGAAAATTTGACGAAACTCCATTGCTATTTTTGCAACAAAAACAACCGCTTCAGGATCATCACCATTTACATGGAAAATGGGAGCATCAATCATTTTTGCAACATCAGATGGATAGGGCGAAGAACGTGAAAAACGTGGCGCTGTTGTAAAACCAATCTGATTATTGATAATAACATGAAGTGAACCTGCAACACGATAGCCTTTAAGACCTGAAAGACCGAAAGTTTCTTGGATAACGCCTTGCCCTGCAAAAGCAGCATCACCATGAATAAGCAGTGGTAACACTTTTGAGCGCTCACTCAATGGAAGAGAATCAGTGTGTGTGGGCCCGACAAGTTGATCTTGTTTAGCACGTGCTTTTCCCATAACAACCGGATCAACAATCTCAAGATGAGAGGGGTTAGCTAAAAGTGATAAATGCACTTTATTACCATCAAAGTCCAAATCAGCTGTCGTTCCTAAATGATATTTAACATCACCTGATCCCTCTACATCATCAGGCTTATAAGATCCTCCTTTGAATTCATGAAAGATAGCTCTATGCGGCTTAGCGAGAACTTGTGAAAGAACATTTAAACGACCACGATGGGCCATTCCTAAGATAACTTCCTGCACCCCTAAAGCACTACCGCATTTAATAATCTGTTCAAGAGCAGGAATCAGCGCTTCACCACCATCAAGTCCAAAACGTTTTGTTCCTTTATATTTCGTGTCTAAAAACTGTTCGAATCCTTCTGCTTCAATCAGTTTATTCAGAATAGCTTTCTTGTCTTGCTGGGTGAAAGAAATTTTTTTATCTCGCCCTTCAATACGCTCTTGAAGCCATGCTTTCTGTACTGGATCAGACACATGCATATATTCCACACCGATTGTTGAACAATAGGTACGATTGAGAATTTCAAGCATTTGCGGAATAGTTGCATATTCCAATCCTAAAACATTATCAATAAAAATGGGACGTTCATAATCAGCAGGAGTAAAACCATAAGCTTCCGGAGAAAGCTCTTTATAATCTTCTAGCTTTTCTGCCAATTGAAGAGGATCAAGCTTTGCCCGAAGATGCCCCCGTGCTCGAAACGCCCGAATCATCATAATGGCATGAACAGAATCACGCGTGGCACGAATAATATCTTGTTCACTGGAAGTTTTTCCCTTTTGAGCACCCCCTGTTGCTGCTTTTTCTTTTAATTTATCACCAAGATATTTTTCAAGAGAAGACCAATCACCATCAAGAGCAGAAACCAACTCACCATCTGGCTTTAATGGCCAATGATCACGCTGCCACGTTGCTCCTTCAGCATTTTTGAGAACATCTTCTTTGTTATCATGGAGACCTTCAAAAAAAGCACGCCACTGTGAATCAACACTGGTAGGATCTTTTTCATACTGAGCATAAAGTTGATCTATATAATCCGCATTCCCACCATAAAGAAATGACGTTTGTGCAAAAAGACTATTTATCTCGTCCTGCCTTGCCATATACCTCTCCGGAACATCTATTCCGTCTCCTTATATCTCTTTTCGACCTTTAAATGCTTACAAAGCAGATGAGGGATCGAACATTCAAAAAAGTTTTACCTATTTATACTCAAGCATTTTCACCTGAATTTAAGAAAATATTCCTAATTCAGGTGAAATTTTCTTTTAGCTTTTCAAAACTGACATCAAAGTCTTACCTATCTGTGATGGCGAAGGAGACACACGAATCCCTGCTGATTCCATTGCTGCAATTTTATCTTCTGCTCCACCTTTACCACCAGAAATAACAGCACCAGCATGGCCCATTGTACGTCCTGGAGGAGCTGTACGACCAGCAATAAAGCCAACAACTGGCTTTTTACGACCTTTTCTTGCTTCATCTTGCAAAAACTGTGCTGCTTCTTCTTCAGCAGATCCCCCAATTTCACCAATCATAACGATAGACTGGGTTTCATCATCTGCTAAAAACATTTCCAACACATCAATAAATTCAGTTCCCTTAACAGGATCACCCCCAATTCCTATAGCGGTTGTTTGTCCAAGACCTTCCTGACTCGTTTGAAAAACAGCTTCATAAGTTAAAGTTCCTGACCTTGAAACAACACCAACAGAACCTTTTCTAAAAATAGAACCAGGCATAATACCAATTTTACATTCGTTTGGCGTAAGAATACCAGGGCAATTAGGACCAATAAGACGAGATTTTGAATTTTCTAATCGCGCCTTTACCTTGACCATATCCATAACAGGAATACCTTCCGTAATACAGATAATTAAACGAACTTCAGCTTCAATCGCTTCTATAATAGCTGCCGCAGCCCCTGCAGGAGGAACATAAATAACGGAAGCATCAGCACCTGTCTTTTCTTTTGCTTCTGCAACACTAGCAAAGATAGGAAGAGTTTCACCTTTTGACCCCTCCCATGTTTCTCCTCCCTTTTTAGGATTAACACCACCAACCATTTGCGTGCCATGATAAGCAAGCGCCTGTTCTGTATGAAATGTTCCTGTTTTTCCTGTAAGCCCTTGAACCAGAACTTTCGTCTCTTTATTCACAAGAATCGACATAACTTAAGCTCCCTTCACGGCTGCAACAATTTTTTGAGCAGCATCATCTAAATCATCAGCGGGAATAACATTCAAACCGCTGTCCTTGATAATTGCTTTACCCTGCTCAACATTCGTACCTTCAAGACGAACAACTAAGGGAACCTTTAAACCAACTTCACGTACAGCAGCAACCACACCTTCAGCAATAACATCACAACGCATAATACCACCAAAAATGTTAACCAAAATGCCTTTAACATTTGGATCCGCTGTAATAATCTTAAAAGCGGCTGTCACCTTTTCTTTTGATGCGCCACCACCAACATCCAAAAAGTTTGCCGGTTCAGCTCCATAAAGCTTAATGATATCCATGGTTGCCATCGCAAGACCTGCACCATTGACCATACAACCAATTGTACCCTCAAGAGCAACATAAGCAAGATCATGCTTTGAAGCTTCTATTTCTTTTGGATCTTCTTCTGAAAGATCGCGCAATTCTAAAATATCTGGATGACGAAACAACGCATTATTATCAAAAGAAACTTTTGCATCCAGAACGCGCAAATGACCATCTTTCATCACAATAAGCGGATTAATTTCTAAAAGACTCATATCTTTTTCACAAAACGCCTTATAAAGAATTGGAAAAAGCTTTTCCCCATCTTCTCTTGCACATCCTTGCAATTCTAATGCATCACAAAGTCTTCCACAATCAGCTGAAGTAACACCTTGCGTAGCATCAATGGGCAGAGTAAAAATTTTTTCTGGTGTCTCTTCAGCAACCGTTTCAATATCCATTCCACCTTCTGTTGAAACAACAAAAGCAATCCGACCAACACTCCGATCAACCAAAAGTGAAAGATAAAGCTCTCGTTCAATATCGGCACCATCTTCAATATAAAGACGATTGACCTGTTTACCTTCTGGACCAGTTTGTTTGGTTACCAAAGTTTTTCCCAACATCTCTTGAACATTTGCAACAACTTCTTCAACAGAATGTGCAAGCCGAACACCACCCTTTGCATCAGAACCAAGTTCTTTAAACTTACCCTTACCACGACCACCAGCGTGTATCTGACTTTTAACCACATAGAGAGGTCCGGGCAATTTTTTTGCCCATTTTTCAGCTTGCTCTACAGAATAAATAGCAACACCATTTGCAATGGGAGCTCCATATTCATGAAGCAGACGTTTGGCCTGATACTCATGGATATTCATGCATTTGTCCTTTTCTTTTATAGATTATTATTAATCCTAAAGTTCTAATATTCTCAATACTTTATTTTAATTAACAAAAACTTGTTTTATTTACTTGAGACTAGGCACAAGAGCAATACAAGCTTCACAAAGCTTTTTAACCGCATTTACGGAATAATCAAAAGCCTCTCTTTCCGCTTTATCAAGCTCAATTTCAATGACCCTTTCAACACCACCTGCACCAAGTACAACGGGAACACCAACATAGGTATCATTAACGCCATATTCTCCTGAAAGATAGGCTGCAACGGGCACAACACGCTTAGTGTCCTTTAAATAGGCTTCAGCCATGGAAACAGCAGAAGCAGCTGGAGCATAATAAGCAGAGCCTGTTTTTAACAAACTAATAACTTCTGCACCACCATCACGGGTCCGTTGAATAATTTGATCAATTCTTTCCTGTGTTGTCCAACCCATTTTAACAAGATCAGGCAAAGAAATACCACCAACCGTTGAATAGCGCACCAAAGGCACCATTGAATCACCGTGTCCTCCTAAAACAAACGCTGTTACATCTTTAACAGAGACTTTAAATTCTTCAGATAAAAAATAACGAAAACGCGCTGAATCCAGAATACCAGCCATACCAACCACTTTATGGATGGGAAGACCTGAAAATTTCTGTAATGCCCACACCATTGCGTCAAGGGGATTAGTAATACAAATAACAAAAGCTGAAGGTGCATATTTTTTAATCCCAGCACCAACTTGTTCCATGATTTTTAAATTAATGCCTAAAAGGTCGTCACGGCTCATACCAGGTTTGCGTGCAACCCCTGCTGTTACAATAATAACATCAGATCCTTCAATTGCTTCATAAGCATTTGCACCTTTTAAATTGATATCAAAGCCATCAACGGGAGAAGATTCAGCAATATCAAGAGCTTTACCTTGTGGCATACCTTCTGCAATATCAAATAAGACCACATCACCAAGCTCTTTAAACCCAATAATATGTGCTAAAGTACCCCCGATCATACCTGAACCAATGAGAGCTATCTTTTTTCGTGCCATTTTATTTTTTCCTAACTTTTAAATAATGCAGCGCACACTCATCAGCGCTCATATACTGAAAATTTTTAACTTAAACCACATTTAAACAATATCATAAAAAGCAGTAAAGAAATGAATTTCACAAATTTCTCTTCTTACAGAAACAACAACCCTCCGCAGAAACAACTATTAGAAAATTATCATGATGTATCGATAAAGTGAATTTTAAAAAAATACAACAGAATTATTACATTTCTTTAATTTCAAAGAGTTATTGTTTTTACAGTTTACGTAAAGGTAAAAGTATAATCAAAGCTTCTTCTTCAAAAGAAAATGTTCTTTCCAAAGCTTCAAATAATCGTAGCTTTGCATTTCAAAAAGACGTGACTGTGTTCTTTGAAATTCAAATGTTTCCGCAGTCTGAGCATGCCCCTTATACAAATCCTCCACCTTTTCTGCTGCCGACATAAATAATCGTATGTGACGTTCATAAAGAATATCAATAAGCAAAATAAACCGTTTTGTTTCATTGCGACATGTGTCATCCATAACCGGTACATTATCGATAAAAATCGTATGATAACGCTCCCCTAACACCAAATACTCAGCTGCGGCCAAAGGCTTTGCACACAAGTCTCGATAATCAAAGCGTGCACAACCTGCAGCAAAACGTGGAATAGGAATAAGGCGCCCTCTTATAGAAAGCTCCTCAGATTTTTCTTTATGTCCTTGCAACGCAAGTGCCCATGCTTGATCCATACATTCATCTGCTTTTTTCCCTAATGGCGTTACATACACAGACTGTAGATTTGATTTTTCAAGACGATAATCTGTTTTTACATCAAGATTAACAACACGAACATATGCTTTCAAAACTTCAATAAAAGGCAAAAAGAGTTCACGATTTAAACCGTTATAATAAAGATTATCAGGAGCAACATTTGAAGTCGCAATAAAGAAAATTTCTTTATCAAACAAAGCAGAAATAAGCCGCCCCAACACCATAGCATCAGCAATATCTGTTACACTAAATTCATCAAAACAAAGCACCTTTGCTTCTCGTGAAAGATCTTCAGCAACAGCTAAAATAGGATTATCTTGTTTAGATTTTGCACGCCCAGATGCTTGACGATAAAAATTAATACGTTCATGCACATCAGCCATAAAATCATTAAAATGAGCGCGTTTTTTATTACTCTTAGGCAAACAAGAAAAGAACAAATCCATCAGCATGGTTTTGCCTCGTCCTACTTCACCATAAATATATAATCCCTGAAAAGAACTACTTTCATCCTCTTGTTTTGTAACACGAGCAAAATTTTGTCTTTTCCCTTTAAATATTCTTTTTAAAAAAGAAAAAAATATCCAAGACCAAGAACGAGAAGTATTTTGTTCCGAAATTTTCTTTAATAAATGATCAAAGTGCTCTGTTACAGCCAATTGAGCTGGATCAAAACGAACTTTTCCTTTAGAAACCAGCTCCTTATAGCGCGTTGAAACGAGAATCATCCACACAACCTTTTTCCAACCGTTTTCAATAAAGAATACAAATTCTTTTCACGAATCTGCTCATATAGCTTATTTCTTTATAAACGGTCAAAAATGATCTAACGGCTTAAAACAACGGGATGATCATCAAGTGTACGTCCCTCAAAATGATCAACATTTGAAGAATAAAGAGCAATGATAACACGCCCAGAACTATTATAAAAATATAATCTTTTTCCTTTAACAGCCCACGACCTCACCTGGGAAACAATTCCTGAGCAGTGTAAAGGACCAGCTCTGTACCCTTGTCCAAACTTTGTTTGTGGCGTTGCAATCCGACAAACTTTCCCCCCCATAGAAAGATTCCATACTCCAGCAATACTTGCAGGAAATAAATCAGTAGCATTGCTTGGTAATTCGAGACTAGCCATTCGTCCATCACTCTGAGAATCCCCTTTCTCATACATTGAAGCGTTTGCAGCTTCAGATACTGACGAAGAAGCAGACGATAAATCCGATACTTCCAAGGTTGTCATTGGTTGAGATGGATAAAAAACTTCTAATGCGTTACTATTATCATTACTGTCAAACCGCGTTGTTGAACATCCCCCTAAAAGCATTACAGTTGATATTGCAACGAAAAACGAAATTTTTGAAAACGACATATCTGTACTCTCTCCCATGACAATAAATAAACTCACAAAAAATTAAGTGAATATTTTTATAATTACAAAGATAAATTAACAAATTAAAAAAAACAGGATTAAAATTCCTTATTTTAGATGAAATAATTTATGTACCCAAGTTTATATTTATTAAACACTAGAAATTTATAAGATTTTTAGTCATATATCCTTTGATAAGTAATCTTTAGAATAGAGAAGTTTCATGAAAACGCCATTTAGCAAAATGGATGGTCTTGGAAATCAAATTATTGTTGCTGATATGCGCGAAAGCACACAGGCTCTTACACCACAAGCAATTCTTGCTTTATCAGCAGATCCTGAAATGCATTTTGATCAAATCATGGCTATCCACACACCAACTGAAAACGAAGCCGACTTCCGCATCGAAATATGGAATGCTGATGGTTCAAAAGCTAAAGCTTGTGGCAATGGTACCCGCTGCGTCATTGCATGGCTTAAAGATCATAATTTGGGGGAAGCTTTTCGTTTAGAAACCCCCGCTGGAGTAATCGAAGGAAAATACCAAACAGATAATCTCATTTCGGTTGATATGGGATGCCCAAATTTCAATGCAAAAGAGATGCCTGTTTCACGTGAAATAGTTGATACCAACCACGTAGAAATTACAGCTGGTCCCCTAAAAGATGCTTGTCTTGTCTCTATTGGCAATCTCCACGCTATCTTTTTTGTTGAAAGTGATCTTCAACATATTCCCTTAGAAAAATACGGACCAATACTTGAACATGATTCCCTTTTTCCAGAACGGTGCAATATTTCCATTGCTTGCATAACGTCAAAGAAAAGTCTAAATTTACGTACATGGGAGCGTGGAGCAGGATTAACACAAGCATGTGGGAGTGCTGCGTGTGCCAGTGCAGTGGCCGCTTATCGACGTGGTCTGGCACAACGCCATATTGATGTAAACTTACCAAGGGGAACACTTAATATTTTTTACCGAGAAGATAATCACATTATTATGACAGGACCCATAAAATATCAATTTAGTGGTTTTTTAAACCCTTTAACAGGGTGTTACAAAAAGGATCACTCTTGATGGCGATAGAAATTGTAACTTTTGGTTGTCGACTCAATAGCTACGAATCGGAAATTATCCGCAAAGAAAGTGCTTCTTCAGGTCTAGAGCAGCTCAAAGATGGTGCTATTATTTTTAATACCTGTGCTGTCACAGCTGAAGCTGTGCGACAAGCAAAACAAGCTATCCGCAAAGCAAGACGGGAAAATCCTCATGCCCGCATTATTGTCACAGGATGTGCAGCTCAAACAGAAGGACAAAATTTTGCCTCCATGACAGAAGTGGATCTTGTTTTAGGCAATGAAGACAAGCTCCACGCGCATTCTTATCGTCAACTTCCTGATTTTGGCATCAACCATTCCGAAAAGGTGCGTATCAATGACATCATGGAAGTGCAAAAAATTGCTCCCCATATGGTCAGTGCAATGCAAGAACGCACCCGTGCTTTTGTACAGGTACAAAATGGATGCGATCATCGCTGTACATTTTGCATTATCCCTTATGGACGTGGACCATCACGTTCAGTCCCCATGGGAGCTGTCATTGAACAGATTAAACAGCTTATAGATAATGGTATTCAAGAAGTGGTTCTTACAGGTGTTGATCTGACAAGCTATGGTCACGATCTTCCTGGAAAAGCGACTTTAGGGAAATTAACTTCTGCCATTTTGCATCATGTTCCTGATTTGCCTCGATTACGCCTCTCATCAATTGACTCCATTGAAGCAGACGAAGAACTTATCAATCTTTTAGCCTATGAAAAAAGGATCATGCCCCATTTGCATTTATCCTTGCAAGCAGGCGATAATATGGTTTTAAAACGGATGAAACGTCGTCATTTGCGTGAACATGCTATTCAATTTTGCCAAGAACTGCGTTCCAAACGTCCTACAATGGTTTATGGTGCAGATTTAATTGCAGGTTTTCCCACCGAAACAGAAGAGATGTTTCAAAACAGTCTTGCTTTAATCAAAGATTGTAATTTAACCCATCTTCACGTTTTCCCCTTTAGTCCAAGAGAAGGAACACCTGCCGCACGAATGCCACAAGTCAATCGTAAAATAATTAAGATGCGTGCTGAAAGCTTGCGTAAAGCAGGTGAAGAGGCTTATCAAAAACATCTTTCTCGTCTACAAAATAGCCAGCAAACAATCCTCGTTGAAAAAGATGAAATTGGACGAACAGAAGATTATACTCTGACACAAATTAAAGGTGCAAAAGCAGGAACAATTGTTCAAGCTCTTATCATTGACCATGATGGCGATAAATTAATTGCTGTCCTTCCAAAATTAAACGCTGCTTGAGCAGGAAAACTCTTATGACGAAATCTTTTATAAAAAAAATATTTTCTTATTCCAAATCCAAAGAGCAGGAAAGTGAACAAATTTCCACTCCTGATAAAAGCGATATAATAGAAGAAAATGAAGAGATAAAAAACAGCCAAGCCTCTATGGAGGTAGAAAAAGAAAAAAATCAAGAATCAACACCAACAGAATGCGATGTCCCTCCCTCATCTTTAGAACTCCATTCTGATAAAACTCCTCTTTCTGGTAACGTTTCTCCTTATGGCAAAATTATTGTCACAAACACCATTCGTGAAAAAAAGAGTGAAGAAACTTTACCGGAATCCTTTGTTGAACAAAAAAAAACAGCGTGGTTTGGACGCCTTAAAAAGGGTTTAGCCCTTTCTTCACAACGCCTAAGCGGATCAATTAGCGATCTCTTTGTTAAAAGAAAACTTGATGAAGAGACATTGCAAGAACTCGAAGATATTCTTATTCAAGCTGACCTTGGTGTAGAAACGGCAACACACATCACAAATACTTTAGCCTCCAGTCGTTATGAAAAAGATCTCTCCCCAGACGACATTCACACCATTATGGCAGACGAAATCAAAAAAGTCTTGGAGCCTGTAGCAATACCATTAGAGCTTGATCTTAATCATAAACCTCATGTTATTTTGCTGGTCGGTGTAAATGGTACTGGAAAAACGACAACTATTGGAAAAATTGCAGCAAAACTTACCGCAGGAGGACTAAAAGTCACGCTCGCTGCTGGTGATACATTCCGCGCCGCAGCTATTGAACAATTGCATATTTGGGGTGAACGCACAGGTTCTCCTGTTA